>NZ_LOHE01000051.1 GCF_001559865.1 Abyssisolibacter fermentans | reverse complement strand
GGCTCTTTTTATTGAATAACAAAGTCCTGCTTTTGAAACAAAGGTTAAAAAATCTTAAAAGATCTAGGGTAAACCTTTGAGAGAAGTGTAGCTCAATGTTCTTGTGTTGACGCTTTTTTTAAAGATGTTTATGTTTTTATGATAATAAAAAGATGAAAAAATGTAGGCATCAATGTCGTGGTCAAAAAATGTCATGTAGCTTCTAAAGGATTTTACTAGAGCAGTTGGTTACTGTTTGATTAGAGTAGATGTGATTAGAATATATATCAGTAACCAATATTAACGTGGCGTAAGCCGCTTTAGTATTTATTGTAAATTATTATTGCTATAGTTCTAATAAATTAATATTTTATCAATTTTGGTAGTAAGTATATTACTAAAACATTAATTCAGAGATTTATTAAGTATTACTATAAAACGATCTTAATTAATACAAAAAATTACAAAAACTTAAAATTAGTATATAATAGAGGAAATTAATATCTAATATTGAATATAAAAATAAATAATCAAAAATAATATTTAAAGGAGGAAATAATGGAAAAAACTTCAATTAGTATGAATGAAATAAAATCGATATCACAAAGAAATGATTTATTAAAGTTATTTGCAATGTTAACTATGCTTATTGATCATATTGGATACATGTTTTTTACGGAAACCCAAATGTTAAGGTTTATAGGAAGATTAGCTTTTCCAATATTTGCATATCAATTAGCAGTTGGATATAGGAAAACCTCTAGCTTAAAAAATTATAGTAAAAGACTTTTAATATTTGCATTAATTACCCAAATACCGTATTCTTTCTTTTCACCTAAAATGGAATTCACACCTTTTCATTTAAATATTATGTTTACGCTACTATTAGCTCTTGGAATAATATATGTTTATGATAAGGGAGTTAAATACACTTGTAGTTTTAAAAATCAAAAAAATTATAAACAACTATTATTAGCAATAGTATCATTTATAGGAGTTTGTGCAATGGTAATAGTGCCAGAAATATTGGGAATAATATTTAATCAATTCAGACTAGAATATGGAATGTATGGATTACTAATGGTGTTATTATTTCATATAAATCATGATAAAAAAATATGTATGATAGTTAGTTATGCTATTTTATCCGTATTTGAAGCTTATATACTAGGTGCAGAAATACTTGCAAAGAATTCAATGAACTGGTTTGGAGTATCGTTTAATACGTGGGAATGTTTATTTAAATTCGATATAGTTTGGGAAAATATCACAAAATGGAAAGATGGATTAGTACGATTAGATGGATACTTTTTTCAAGCAAGGAGCATAATAGCATTTATACCAATATATTTAATCAAACCAATTAAAAAATTTAAACTTAATAAATATGTGGGGTACACATTTTATCCAGCACATATAACTATATTATTAGTAATTGCACTTATTATTTAGAAATTAAAATATACTGTTTCAAAATGACTAATTTTTAGTTACTAATTACTTGACCTTTATTCATTTTGAAACAGTTTATCAATATGATCCCTTCAGAATTTAGGTAATTATGTAGTTATATATCATAATATAATGAATAATGCTCCCTATAAGAATAAAAATATGAAAAATTTCATGAAATCCAAACTTCCATATTCGTATATTCTTTGATTTTGTTGCATAGATAATTGCTCCTATTGAATATGATATACCTCCAGCAAGTAAGAGAAAAAATGCTGTTTTTGGAAGAAGATTATAAAGAGGATAAATTACAAATATAGCTGACCATCCAAGTATAAGATAGAAGCTTGTATATAACAATCTTGGTGCATTCAACCAAAATATTTTAGAAATAATACCTAGAATAGCTAAAGACCATACGATGCTTAGCATAGTATAGCCAAGTACTCCCTTTAAAACAATAAGGCAGATAGGTGTATATGAAGCAGCAATTAAAACATAGATCATCATATGGTCTATTTTTCTAAGTATTTTTAAAATTCTATCTGATGCCATGCTCCAATGATATATTGTTGAAGCTGAGTATAGTCCTATCAAACCAAGACAAAAAACTACGGAACTTAAAATTTTGATAGAGTTATGTGTATTAATAGAGCTTAGTAGCAATAAAATCAAACCTACAGTTGATAATATTATGCCAAATAAATGGGAAATAGAATTTATTGGCTCACGAATTTCAAATTTCATTTCAACACCTCCGTACATAGTATTCGATACTACATCATATCATATGAATATAATACAACTAAAATTGATAAAAGTCAAATAAATAATTTTGATTACTTTGAAATATAGTTTAAGATACTATATAATATATTGTGATGATAATTTTTTTATATAAAGAAAATAATGGAGTGATTTTATGGAAAAATGCAAGAATCTTTTATCTTATAAGCAAGTAGGAGTTGAAGATATTCCCAATATTGATCTTTATATGGATCAATTAACGGGTTATATTGATACGGTATTTGAGAAATTTAAAATTGATAAAGATGAAAAAATATTGACTAAAACTATGATTAATAATTATGTTAAAGCTAAAATAATAGATAAACCTACTAAAAAAAAGTATAACAAAGATCAGATTATGCAGCTTATAATGATTTATAATTTAAAAAACATACTTTCCATTTCTGAAATAGACAAGTTGTATAAGGTACAAAAAAATCAACTAGAAGCAAATAATAATGAAAAAAAAGATGAGTGTGTAGTTACAGAATGTTTAACAAGTAATACAGAAGAAATGTATAAAAATTTTTTAGAGGTACAACAGGAGGTTATTAAGGAAGCTAAAATAGATTTTGAAGAAAACTCTAAGTTGGAAAAAGAAGATATGATTAAGCATGTTTTCAAATTAGTACTCAAAGCGGATATTAATAAAAGATTAGCTGAACATACACTTGCTGAGCTTTCAAATATAAAGAATAAATCTGTATAAGACCCAAAATTGTATTTTAAGAATGTAATCAATAAATTTAACTTTTGTTAAATTAATAAGAGTAGCGTATGGGTATTTTAATATTATGAATAGAAATTATTAAAATGTTATATATATTGGAGGAATGTCAAAAAATTTGGCGAATAATAGTATAATCGGACGGAAAATGTAGATGTGTGGTTGATTGTATATAGTTTACATTAGAAAGATTGGAGGAAATGGTTTGAATGAAAATATTGTAAAAAATCGGTATACGATAAGTAAAGTGTGGTTTATAGTATATTTCACATTTGTGTTGTTAATGATAATGTATTTTGTTAATTTTTTTATTTCAGAGGGATTAAATATAGTATTAACTATAATTTTAAGTTTAATTATTTTGGTAATATGTATTTTGCCATTATTTATAAATCACACACCTATTGAAATAAAGATTGAAGAAAAGATGATAGTTTTTAAAGAGTTAGCTAAAACGACTATTATAGAATATAATGATATTATGTATATAGAAGTTGGAGATATTACCCCGTACATAATAAAAGCCTCACGTCGTCCTAACAAATCAGAACCAATGGGAATAATATTCTATTTAAAATCTACCCATCAAAAGAATAATGGTCTTGGATTGAAAAAAGAAGCAGTTCAAATACATAATAAGTTTTTGAAACAAGGTTGTTTAAAAGATATTGTTACAGTATGTGAATTGAAAAATATTGAAGTTAGAGATAAAAGATGCTATAACAACTAGCTTATGAGAAAAATCTTATTACTATGTATATATTGGATTTATAGAAGTGTGGAAGCTGAGAAATATTAAAATACTTTCAAAATATGCAATAAAAACCCATGAAATCATATTTCATGGGTTTTAAATTATAAAGTAATAATCATAGATTAAATATTAAATGGTTTACCAACTGGCAATAAAATTCTACCAAAATGTTTATTTAATACAGCTGCAGCTGAACCATAAAATGAAAGTAATGAAATTAATAATTCTGAGTATGCTGCGAGGCTATGTCCGAAATGTGGTGAAATATCAAAAGTACTTAGTACTAGTCCTATAAAAAGTAAATCTATAAAAATAAAAATTAAACATAATATTTTACTTACTTTCATTGAGCCTATAGTCATAAAAAGGCTAAAAATCAGATAACCAATAAATGCAAAACCTAATTGCTTAATATCAGCTTTAAGTGCTAATTTTTCACCCAATACACCTAATTGTATTAACCAAGTCAATGAAACTCCGAACCAAAAAAATGCGTATCCGCCAAAAGCAGTAGCTCCAAATGTATTATCTTTTTTGGTGTCTAGTATAGAAGCATATAATTGAGCAAATGCACCCAAAAATATTGCCCAAGGAATAACTAAAGACACCTCACTGGTAATACCAAGCTTTTGAGATGATGCAACTAATGTAACAATTGCAAGTCCAAATAAACCCAGAGATGTAGGGTCTGCAATAACGATTTTACGTTCTTCCATTACTACCTCCTCATATGTTCAAACATGTTCAATATAATTACTATAATTTATATAAAACACTCAAATTTTAGTATACTCAGAATTGTTTATAATATTCCCAAACATAAAGCAATAAAAAAACACTTGACAAATTGGTTGATATGTTATTTAATGGTTATGGATATTCAAACTATAAGAAAAAATTTTTTGTAGTTTGTTTTAGAAAAATATAAGACCTTAAGGAAAAGTTAAATCTAATCCTAGGAGGAATTTGTTATATAAGTTTTATAATTATACTATTTTTAGGTATTTAATTATCTAATTAGTATCGTTATTATTTTGTTTATATAAACTTTCCTTTTAGAGGAAAGTTTTTTTAAGTTTAAGCAGAGAATCAAATTCATTTAGTAGATATCCAAACATTTAAATATATTTACATCCATGGAGGGAAGCATATGAAAAAGAAAATTGCTGTTATTGGGGCAGTTCTTGACAATCCAGCTATTTGCCAGACAGTATTTAATGGTACTATCGCTCAATTTAAAAATATTGTAAAAGGAAGAATGGGCGTTCCATTTGGTGATGTTAATGTGTCTGTTATATCAATTATAGTTAGTGGTACTATTGATGAAATAAATAATTTAACTGGCAAATTGGGTAATATCCAAGGAGTAAATGTAAAAACATCATTTTCAAAAAAAGAAATTGATACTGATATATGAAAACATAAAAATTTAATAGTGTATTATAAGGACATTTAATAAGATTTTAACTTCTTTGAGGATTTATAAAATCATTAAAGCTTGATAATAAAAATTACATAATGTTAGTTATTTTATTAAAGGGAGATGTTAATTATGAGTAAGTTAACACCTATGGAATGGTCAAAACAAGTTATTAAACAAGATGAGATTGATAGGTATCTTATTAATGGTAAGGATTTTATTGATGAAAAAGAAATAATGAGTAAAATAGAAAACAATAAAAATCCTGACAAAGGCTTTATAAGAAATATCATGGATAAAGCTTTGAGCATTCAAACACTTAGTCCTGATGAAACTGCTGCACTAATTAACGTAAAAGATGAAGAACTTTGGGAAGAATTATATGAAGTAGGGAATAAAATTAAAAAGAAGGTTTACGATAATAGAATTGTTTTTTTTGCTCCGTTATACTGTAGTAATTTATGTGTAAATAGTTGTAAATATTGTGGCTTCAGAAAAGATAATCCGCAAGAAAAAAGAAGAATATTAAGTATGGAAGAAATAAAGAAGGAAACTGAAGCAATTATTGATGAAGGTCATAAAAGATTAATTGTTGTATATGGGGAACATCCACTATCAGATGTGGATTATATTGCAGATTCTATTAAGGCTGTATATAGTGTTAAAAAGAAATCTCCGAATAGTAATAGAGTAGGAAATATAAGAAGAGTAAATGTTAATGCTGCTCCAATGAACATTTCAGACTTGAAGAAGCTAAAAGAAGTTGGTATTGGTACTTTTCAAGTTTTTCAAGAAACGTATGACAGAAATTTATATGCTAATTTACATCCATCAGGACCAAAAGCAGACTATAGATGGAGACTATATGCTCTACATAGAGCTATGGAAGCAGGGATTGATGATTTTGCTATTGGTGCTTTGTTTGGCTTAAATGATTGGAGATTTGAAGCAATGGGACTGTTATATCATGCAATAGACCTTGAAAGACAATTTGGTATAGGGCCACATACAATTTCGTTCCCAAGACTTAACCTTGCTTCAGGTTCACCATTAAGCAAGAATTCAAATTGCAAGGTATCTGATGCTGATTATAAAAAACTTGTAACTATATTAAGGCTTTCAGTTCCTTACACTGGATTAATAATTACTGCTAGAGAAAAAGCAGAGTTGAGAGATGATGTTGTAAAAGTAGGATGTACACAAATGGATGCATCTAGCAAAATAGGAATTGGTGCATATAGTCAAAAATCTAATAATCAAGAAGAAGAAAAACAGCAATTTATGCTTGGAGATACAAGAAGTTTGGATGAAGTTGTACAAAGGCTTGCGCTTAATGGTACAATAACTTCTTTCTGCACAGCTGGTTACCGTTGTGGAAGAACAGGTGAAAAGATCATGGATATGTTAAAAGAATGTCATGAAGGTAAATTCTGCAAACTGAATGCTGTCCTAACTTATAAAGAATACCTTGATGATTATGCATCACCAAAAACAAGAGAAATAGGTGAGAAAGTAATTAAAAAAGAAATAGAAGATATAAGAAATAATCCATTCTACAAAGAAAAAGGATTAATTAAGCTGTTAGATGATTACTATAACAGAATAGCGGATGGAGAAAGAGATTTATTTATATAATGATTTTAAACCAGGTTATCTAAAATTATAGAATAATTATGGTTAAAATAAATTCAAAAGAATTATGTACACCCTTTAGAAAAAGAATTATTAAAAAACCCTAAATATTTTTGGAGATTTGATTAAATGAATCAAGTCTCTTTTTTTCGCAAAGAACTCAAATTTATTTAGTGTAATAGTTTACTTATAGGAATAAATTAGATTGAGTATCAATATTAAAAACCATATAATATGTGTTACAAACTTATCATATATGCTATAATAGTTACAAAAAGAAAGGATTTGTATATGCCATTTACGTTTTCACATCCAGCTATAGTTATTCCTATAAAAGAAAAATGGAAGAAATATTTTAGTCTAACTGGTTTAGTATTAGGAAGTATGTCACCTGATTTTGAATACTTTATAAGATTAGCACCGATTGGAAAAATAGGACATACATTTAAAGGTTTTTTATATTTCAATCTGCCTTTATGCACAGTAATAGCTTTTTTATTTCATTATATTATAAAAGAACAATTTATATTAAATTCACCTCAATTTATTAGTAATAGATACAGATACTTGGCAGTAGAAAGATGGAAAATGAGATCATTTAAAGATTTAGGTATATTCATTTATTCTTCCTTAATTGGTATGATGTCTCATGTATTATGGGATTCTTTTACACATAAAACAGGTACATTTGTAAGAATGATACCATTATTAAAGAAGCATATTTGTGTATTAAATTTCAACTTACCTTTATACAAGGTATTACAGCATGGAAGTACTTTATTGGGTTTCATTATTATATTTGTAT
The DNA here is from genome assembly GCF_001559865.1 of Abyssisolibacter fermentans. Classification (NCBI taxonomy): domain Bacteria; kingdom Bacillati; phylum Bacillota; class Clostridia; order Eubacteriales; family Clostridiaceae; genus Abyssisolibacter; species Abyssisolibacter fermentans. Next base: position 57,995 of record NZ_LOHE01000051.1, on the reverse strand, counting down.
ATCTTTTATCAAAAAGAAGTTTTATAAAAACAAATGTGAGTAATTATTCTGTTACAAAAAAAATAATGTATTGGCTATTGATTATTCTTATTGGAATTATAACTTTTTTATTTAGAATATCTTTTACTATAGGTGGATTTTGTATACACAATATTGGGGTATATATTGTATCTATAATAAGTGGATTATTTATAGGAATTATTTTAGTGTCTATAGTTTATAAATATATCTATGAAAAAGAATGTCAGTAGGGCAACCCTACAAAAATAACAGCTAAATTAAAAGCATTGAAACAACTTGCATAGATAGCTATTTGTAAATTTTTATTTTTATATTATAAGGTTTTAAAACAGTGTTATTTATTACATATAACTGACACGTAATTACGGTGAAATTGAAAGGAGATTGATTTGAGCATTTTAAGAAAATTATTAAAAAGTAAGATATTTTATTTTTTATTAATAATATTATTCATAGTATTAGTATTACTTGCTGTACGTCAAACAACATATAAACCTATTCAAGTTGTTAAGCAACATCTTGGAGGACAAGCTCCTTATCTTAGTGTTAATAGGTTACTAAAACAGGTTGAAATTAATGAAGAACAAGTATTACTTTTTTATTATAATAATAAAAATAACATAGCTTATGCTTTATTAGAAAAAGGAATATTGGGGTACAAACTACTGCACGCAAGTGGTGAACTTAAAGTTAAAAGTAATGTTATACCAGTAGGGTTGCAATTTGGATTCTATAATAAAGAAGCAGGATGGGTAGGTTGTGGTGTTATTTATGACGATTCTGTGGCTAAGATTATTATAGATGATAATAATGCAAATATCATTAATGCAGATGATATAAGATTATGGTATTTAGTAGGAACAGGAGAAATAGACACAGATAATACTAAAATAATTGATTACAATGGAAATGATATAATACATTAAATATGTTACTTGACTCACAATAAAAGAGTGCTATGAAATAAGAAATCTGAAAATTACATAAGTATATTAAAAATCATACAAAAAGGAGATAGATAATACTATCTTCTCTTTTTATATAATTAGAAACAAGCATGATAAATCAATCACCAATTAGAACGAAAAGTAAGAACACTATTAGGTATGAATTATCATAAATTAAGAAATAATTTTAATAACGAGCTAGAAATTTTTTTAACATACGGTTGTTAAAATGAATTTTGTTTTAAATTATCAATTATTTTGGCATCTTGGGCAAATGCCATATATCACCAAGTTATGGCTAGTAATAACGTAGTTGGTATCTTCACTGAGATACTGTTCATATTCTTTAAGAGGACAGTAGTCAATTGGTTTGATTTTTTTGCATTTAGTGCAAATTAGATAATGTTTATGTCCTTTTTGTTTAATTTCATAAATGTTTTTTTGTTCTAAATTTGAATAGAATTTAGTAATTAATCCTTTAGTAACAAAAACTTCTAATGAACGATAGATAGTAGACAAATCAATATTTCCTTGCTCTTCATTCAATTTAAAAAATAAATATTTTGCGTCTATTGGTCTATTTTCTCTTAATAAAAATGAATAGATATTTTCTCTATTTTTAGTGTATTTAATTCCTATTTCTTTGAAAATTTCTTTAATATCATTATTAATATTCATTTGTTCACCTTCTTATAGTTTAATAAGCAACATAAAATAATATAAAACCAGCTTAAAGTTTATATGATTATAAAAATAAATTGCAGTTTTAAATAGTTGGGAACTATATACTAAATAGAATTTTAATTATATAAAGCGTTAATTTACTATATGAATTAGCATAATGTTCTTTACAAATAATGATATCATGCTATAATATAAATTACAAGAGCAAATGCGAATCATTTGCAAATGGAGGTGTGAAATGAAAAAAGTATTCTTATTAGTAACTTTAGTTGTTATGTTATTAACTAGTAGTTGTTCTAATGAATCTAATGATCATAATCGTAGTGATGTAAAAGTAGCTGTATCTATTATTCCACAATCAACTTTTGTTAAAGCTGTAGGTGGTGATTATGTTGATGTTATAACTATGATTAGACCAGGTAATAGTCCTGCAAATTATCAACCAACACCAAGAGAAATTAAAAAATTAAGTGATGCAGATATTTATTTTTCTATAGGCGTTCCTACAGAATCAGCGAATATTATTCCAAAACTCTACAGTTTAAATAAAAATATTAACTTAGTTTCATTGCAAGAGACAGTAGACAAAATATATTTACCTATAATAGCAACAGATTATGATAATTATGATGAAGTAGAGCATAGTCAAAATAAAGAAGGTCAGCGTGATCCACACATATGGATGTCTCCAAAGAGAGTTATAGTAATGATTGAAGAAATCAAATCTAAATTATGTGAAATTGACCCTGAGCACAAAAGTACATACATTTCAAATGCAGAAAGTTATATAAACAGCTTAAAAACACTAGATAGAGAGTTAACCAACGTTACAAAAGAACTATCACAAAAAACTTTTATTATATATCATCCTTCATTAGGGTATTTTGCTAAAGATTATGGTTTAAAAATGATTACTATTGAACAAAATGGTAAAGATGCTACAGCACAGAAGCTGCAAGATGTTATTGATTTTGCGAATGAACGGAATATAAAAGTTATTTTTTATCAAGCAGAATTTGATAAGCAGCAAGCACAGACTATTGCAGCAGAAATAAATGGAACTACTGTAGAAATTAAACCTTTAGCATCTAATTATATAGAAAATATGAAGAAAATTGTAGAAACTTTCAAAACAATACTAGAAAAGGAATAAAAAAAATGAATGTTATAAGTATATCAAATCTATCAGCACATTATAAAGGTATATGTGCGTTAAAAGAAATTACTTTCAAAATTAAAAACAAGTCTTTTCTTGCAGTTTTAGGTCCGAACGGTGGTGGAAAATCAACACTGTTAAAGATAATCCTTGGACTAAAAGCACCTACTAGTGGAGAAGTTCATATAAAAGAAGATACCAAAATGGCATATGTTCCACAGTTTAAATCTTTTGATTTGGAATTTCCCATTAGTGTTAATGATGTTATCTTACAAGGACGGATTAAACAAGGAATAAAGTTTTTCCATCGATACAGTGAAACTGATCAGAATCTTGCAAAATATTTTATTGAAATGTTAAATTTAAAAAATGTTATGCATAGACAAATTGGTGAATTATCAGGTGGACAGTTACAAAAAGTTCTTATTGCCAGAGCCCTAGTGTCAGATCCTGATATTCTGTTATTAGATGAGCCTACTGCTAACATTGATGCAGAAGCAAAAAAAGATATTTTAAACATTTTAAAAGATTTAAATAAAGATAAGACCATTATTATGGTAACTCATAGTATGACAGATATTTTTTCTTATTGTGATTGTTTTGCTTTTATAGATAGAACCCTTAAGTATTATGAAAATAGTAATAATGGAAATAAAAATGCGTTGAGTAAATTATATTCTTTTCCAATAGGTGTTAATGACAAAAACTATAAAAAAAGCTTATTGAAAGATATCTATACTGAAGGGAGTATTCGTTTATGATAGGAGTTATTTTTAAGTATCAGTTCATACAGAACGCTATATTAGCTGCGCTTTTTTCTAGTATAATATGTGGCATTGTCGGTACAATCATTGTTGAAAAGAGATTAGTGAATATGTCTGGAGGGATTGCACATTCATCTTTTGGAGGTATAGGTTTTGGATATTTGCTAGGAATAGAACCAATCATTCCCGGGATTATTTTTTCCATACTATCAGCTTTGGGAATTATAGGGATAAAGCGTTTATCTAATACTAAAAGTGACACCCTTATAAATATGTTTTGGGCAGGGGGTATGTCACTTGGAATTTTATTTATTAATCTGACACAAGGATATCCTCCTGATATGACGTCATATTTGTTTGGCGATATTTTAACAGTGTCTAAACTGTACGTTAAAATTTTGATTGTTTTAAGTTTTTTTATTTTATTTATTATTAGTAGTATGTTTACATATTGGAAGGCTTATCTTTTTGATGAAGAGCATCTAAGAGTAATGGGTATAAATATTCTAAACTTAGAGATTTTTTTGATGATAATTATTGCAATTAGCATTGTTTTAATGATTAAAGTAGTAGGAATTATATTAGTCATTGCATTACTTACAATTCCACCAGCTATTGCAAAACTATTCACAAAAAATTTAAAAAGTATGATGATTTTTTCAATTTTTATAGGTGTCTTTTTATGTTACTTAGGTCTTTATTTATCATACATTTTTAATATACCTTCAGGTGCAACAATTATATTAGTATCTATAGCACTCTATTTATGTTTATTAGGATATAAACGTGTAAGAACTCATCATTATTCAGACATATATGGATAACTAAGGTATTATTAATATATAAGCCTATTATAATACATTAATAGGCTTGCTTGATGTAACTTATCTTGTTAACCTCTTAATATTATTAATAATATTTAACCCAAATTATAAATAAATACTTTTAATCAATGAAGCTCATTCTTCGAATGAGCTAATAAAAGTTTAATAGTTTTCAAAATCAGTGTGTGTACTATATAATTTTGACTAAGTGTTATATAATAAATTCGAAGTAATTTGGACTAAATATAGCTGTTTATAGAATTAATAATTTAATGTTATACAATTTTGGAGGTAAATATGAAATTAATATCATGGAACGTAAATGGTCTTAGAGCTTGCATTAAAAAAGGATTTTTAGATTATTTTAATAAAGTGAATGCAGATATTTTTTGCATACAAGAAACAAAACTTCAAGAAGGGCAAATAGATTTAGAATTAACGGATTATCATCAATATTGGAATTATGCTGTCAAAAAAGGCTACTCTGGTACTGCAATATTTACAAAAGAAAAACCTATTTCAGTTTCATATGGAATGGGAAAAGAAGAGCACGACAAAGAGGGACGAGTTATAACTTTAGAATTTAGTGATTTTTATTTAGTAAATGTATATACTCCTAATTCAAAAAGAGAACTATTAAGGCTTGAATACAGGCAGTTATGGGAGGATGATTTTAAAGATTATCTTAAAAAATTAGATAACTGTAAACCTGTGATTCTATGTGGAGATTTAAACGTAGCACATAATGAGATTGATTTAAAAAGTCCTAAGACAAATCGTAGGAATGCTGGATTTACAGATGAAGAGAGAAATAAACTATCAAAGCTACTTGAAGTTGGTTTTATTGACAGCTTTAGATATTTTTATCCAGATAAAAAAGGTGCTTATTCATGGTGGTCCTATATGCGTAAGGCAAGAGAAAAAAATACGGGCTGGAGGATAGATTATTTTATCGTATCAGAGAAGTTAAAGGATTTAATGAAGGATGCCGTTATTCATTTCGATGTCATGGGGAGTGATCATTGCCCTGTTTTACTTGATATAAGCATAGATTAAATATTTGATTTAATAATTTTAATTATGTTAACTCATTAGTATGTGGATTGGGAAATGACAATAACAATATTTTTCGATACTTGACAAATAAAAAAAAAAGGTGTACATTATGTATGAAATAATATATTAAGCTAGGGGAGCCATTTGGCTGAGATAGTTTTTAACTGACCCTTATAACCTGATACGGATAATGCCGTTGTAGGGAAGCATTGCATGATTATAACAAGGCGCAAGATGCCCCCCCACATTATATAGGTAGCTCGGATATCGATTAGACCTAACAAATAGGCGGTGTGCAATCTTGTGTGTTGAAACGGTGTATTGCAATTACTACGTAATTGCTTCCGTTGTTATAAAGGTATATTTTCAGTCAATAATCTTCCTGGGTTAAAAAAGGAGGATTTTTTTATGTTCAAACAATTTCAAGAAGCACTTAATAGTGGGCAATTACAGGATATAATAGCTTCAACAGTAGGACAAATATTAATAGCTTTAATTGCTGTAATATTACTAATTGTTGTTTTAGCTATTGGAGGTAAATCAAATAAGATGAAAACAAAAGAATTGGTTTATTGTTCAATGGCAATAGCTATTGCAATGGTTTTATCACAAATTAAACTGGTAAAACTCCCACAAGGAGGTTCTATTACGCCGTTTAGTATGTTGTTTATTGTACTTATTGGCTATTGGTTTGGTGTTACAAAAGGTATTATTTGTGGTGTAGCGTATGGGTTCTTTCAATTAGCTATTGGAGGATGGGTAGTTCACCCAATACAATTATTACTAGATTATCCACTAGCTTTTGGTGCACTTGGTTTAGCTGGTGTTTTTAAAAATTCATCTAATGGTCTTTTAAAAGGTTTAGTGCTAGGTGCTGGGGGAAGATTTTTCTTTCATTTTATAACTGGAATTGTTTTTTTCGCAAGCTATGCTAAAGAGGTAGGCTTTGACACAGTTCCATATTCATTTGCATATAATATTTCTTACATAGCTGGTGAAGTGTTTTTAACAATACTTATTTTAATTATTCCTGCTGTTGGTTCTGCTATGAATCAAATTAAAGCTAGGGCAACTGCATAGCGGTTTTTTATATTAGATGTTATTTTAGGGGTATATGATAAATGTATACCCTTATTTTATTTAATTAGAGAACTTAAATTTAGATTTGATGTTAATTGTCAAATCTCCATCTTCCATCTAGCTTAATACACACCTTATTAACACATCATCTATAATAATTACAAGTATTGCTATTAAAATAGAGATAATAAATACCAATAATGTTAATCCCAGATTTTCATAAAATTCAAATATTCTACTAGAGCCTTTTGGTTATAAAGTATCATTAAATTTTTGACATATCAACTTCGTATGCTCTTCCAATCTACTGAAATCTTCTAATTCAGAATTATACAGTACACTATTTAAAGATATATGAATAATCAAGGTTAAAGAAATTTTTAGTAATTTTTTTTGAGTTTTATTAGGTATTGAGATTTTCTCAGTTACAATGCTTGTATTTTTCAAATAATTGCATTAGATAAACTTGACAATTTTTCAACAAAATAATATATATTTCATTAATTTCATATATTTAATTAAATTTAATAATTATTACAATTTCTTAATAAATTTGTTTTTATAGTCTATCTATGAGTTAATGAATGTATTTTTATTACAAAAAAGTAATTATAATAAGTCTTTTTTTAAACAATAAACCATTATTCAGCAATAAAAATATAAATATTTATACAATTTTTAAAATAAAACATTTTCAAAGAAACATCAAAAAACTACAATGTTCAATTAAGGGGAAAATACAAAAAAATAGAAAAATACCATATATTATAAAATAATATAATTTGTTTTACAAAATACGATCAAGAAAGAATAGAAAAAATTATAAAAAAATGTAAAATTATAAACAAAATACATATAAAACAAAGTATTGTAATAAAATATGTAAAATTTGGGATAAACAATACTGCGTGATATACTAATATAAGTAAATTAATATAAAATGATTTGAATAAAAATACTATTAATACTTGAAATTTAACTAAAAAAATATTTGGTAAAGCATTCTACCAAAATTCAAATTTATATTTGATTAAAAAGTAGCAAAATACATAAAACAAAATTTTAAGTAATAACTTAATTACAAATCATATGAGGAGGATAAAAATGACAAGACAATTAGACGATAATCATTGGCCATTTCTTAATTATGAACTTCCACGTCTCAATAAGCTTTCTTCAAATCTCTATGGAGCAAGCTTTTATTTAATGAAGCTATTACCAGCTAGATATATTTTACAGAAAGCTTATGAGCAAGGAAAGATTAAAAGAGGAAGCAGAATTTTTGAAACAACTTCGGGAACATTTGGACTTGCACTAGCAATGCTTTCAGCAGTAAAAGGTTACAAGCTTAAGCTTATCAGTGATCCGGTTATTGATAAGAGATTATACAATAGGTTAAAAGATTTAGGTACTCAAGTTGAAATTATAAGTACACCTCATCCCACAGGAGGGTTTCAACAAGCCCGTTTAGACAGATTAAATGAATTGCTTAATCAAAATCCAGATGCATTTTGTCCTAATCAATATTCAAACGTTTACAATCCTAAGTCATATAAAAAAGTAGGTCAATTTATAATGGACGAGCTAAGTTGCATAGATTATTTAGTAGGACCAGTTGGTTCGGGGGGATCAATGGTTGGTACTACTACATTTTTACGCGAGTATTTTCCTAATTTGAAAGTAATAGGTGTAGATACTTGTAATAGTATATTATTTGGTCAAAAAGACGGGACAAGGAAATTACGTGGACTAGGAAATAGTATAATGCCACCAAATCTTAATCATACAGTATTTGATTTTGTTAGTTGGGTACCAGCTGGTATAGCTTTTAAAGCTACAAGAAAGCTTCATCAAAATCATGGTTTGTACATGGGAGGCACTAGTGGAGCTGCTTATCTAGTTGGAAATTGGATAGCTGATAAGTATCCTAATAAAAAAGTTGTTGTCTTTTTTCCAGACGAAGGACATCGCTATGCAGATACAATTTATAATGATCAGTGGTTAAAAGATATACCTAGAGCATTTGAGCAAATTCCTGATGAGCCTAAGATTGTTAGTAAACCACGTGATGATGAAGAATCATGGACTATTATCAATTGGAATCGTCAATCGATTGAAAATGTAATGAATGAGATGAAAAACGAGAAGCTATTAAAATCAACTATATAATTTTAAAAATAGCGAATGATATGGTGGGTGCTTTGTATTACTGAAGTTAAAAAAATAAAAAAATGATAGCGGGGGATAGGAGGCAATTTATGTCTAAGTTAGCCTTCCTTAAACGGTTATAAGCTACTAAAGTGTCTTGAGGATGCAAAAGCTACTATTGTGCAAACAACACCAGCAACAACTAAAACAATAGATAAAAAGATTGATGTTATGTTATCTAATAGGGTTGTTCTTAAAGAATATAATTGTGAAAAAAGTGATAATTCAGATATACTATTATTTTATGTAACAGAAAAGACAACAAAGCTCAGTCATACACTAATTGATGCAAATGTTGGAATAAATATACTTCTGGTAAAGTAGAGTTAATCAAGACTTTATTAGTAGAGAAACCGTATGTAACTGAGTTTGGTAAAAATATACAGAATATATTAAATGATTTGGAAGTTAGAGAAAACACTATTTAATTGTATAAATGATTCTAGGGCTAGTGGTAAGCTAGCCTTGAATATAATGATAATTTGTAGGAGGAAAGATAATGAAAAATTTGGCTAAGCCAGTAACATTTACAGGTAGAATAAAAACAGGTCCAGATGATCTTCTTCATGAGGAAATATTGAAACCACAGTTTGATTATGAAAGTGAGTATTACTTACCTTGGTATATATTGATAGAAAAAGCTTTACTAGTTGAATATAAAAGAATGGGTTTGATTGAAGGTAAAGTTACACATGAAATTAATAATATTCTAAATGAGATTACTAAAGAGAATTTAATTGGCGATCCAAAGCTAAATATGACAGATATATCATTTGCAATAGAGCAGTATGTTGAGCAAAGAGTTAAAGGAAACGCATATGCTTGGCATGTTGATAAAAGTCGCAATGATTTTCAAGCTTGTGCTCAAATTATGTTTGGGAGAGAACAAATTTTTGAAACGATTCATTTATTACAATGTTTTGCAGATACTGTTTACAATTTAGCAAATAAAACAACTATGATACCTATGCCAGGATACACACATTATCAGGCAGCTCAAATTATCAGTCCAGGATTTTATTTATCATCAATTTATGAGCAACTTATTAAGTCAATGTACGGATTATTAAATATATTTGATAGACTTAATAAGTGTCCATTAGGCGCAGGAGCTATGGCAGGACAAGAATTAGATTGGGATAGGAATAATATGGCTTATGTTTTGGGATTTGATGATGCACAGAGACATGCACTGGTATCAGTAGCTTCTAGAGAGTGGACAGTACTAGTAGCTGGGGAGTTATCAAACTTAAGTATGATATTGAGTAGATTTGTTACGGATTTAATACAATGGGGAAGTAGTGAATATGGTTTTATTGATTTACCCGATCAACTATCAGGTATTTCATCAATAATGCCTCAGAAAAAGAATTTTCCTGTTCTTGAGAGAATTAGAGCCAGAACTGCACATGTTTCTGCTTTTTACATAGATTTTATAATGGGACAGCGAAACACATCATTTACTAATTTGGTAGAAGTATCAAAAGAAGCTGGAACTTATGTTATAAATATGTTTAAAACAATACAATCTGTTTTAAAGTTATTTACAGCTGTTATAGATAATTTAAAATTTAATGAAGAACGTATGCAAATAGTATGTAAAAGTAAATATTTTGGAGGTTCATCTTTAGCTAATTTGCTTACTTTACATGGTAAAATACCTTACAGAAAAGCTCAAGTAATAGCTGGTAAGTATATTAAAACATTACTAGATAGAAACTTTGCTTCACAACAAGTAGATATTGAACTGCTAAGTGCTATTTGTAAAGATTATGGGTTTGAAATTAATTTAACTTATGATATGGTTAGTGCTGCTTTTAATTATATAAATAATTTGCATGACAAAACAACTAGAGGAGCTGCAAGTAATCAATCAGTAATTAAGATGCTTAATGAGCAAAAACTAGAGTATGAGAAAATATGCTTTGCTTGGAAGGAGCGAGGTTTAAAAATTGAAGAAGCTAATAAAAAGTTGGAATCTTTATTATTGGCATAAAGGTGGAGATAAAATGAGTTTTAAATATAGAAAATCAGATGATTTTAAAAAAGTTGTAAATAACCAATCAAAATACAGCAGTGGTCAAGGTAGTTGTTTTGGAACTTTTAGAGAATTACTTCAAGGAGTTCTTTATGAAAATGATGTTGATTTTCTTGTGACATTTCCTATTGAATGTTACACTAGGACAATTTTAATTTAGACTCTGAAAAACTCAGCGTATATCCATCTATTAAATTAAAAGCTTTGAAAATTGTTAAAATAATTTTAATGCACTTTGGACTACCCCTGAAAGGGAGTTTAGAAATTTATAGTGATATTAATGTAGGTAAGGGTTTATCAAGTTCAACTGCTGATATGGTGGCAGCTTCTAGAGCAATTGAATCGTGCTATGGTATATCAATTTCAAATAAATTATTGCAAAGCTTTTTACGTCAAATTGAGCCTTCGGATGGGGTAATGTACCCTGGTGTTGTATCTTTTTATCATCGTAAAGTACGGCTACGCGAATTTCTGGGTGAAGTTTCGCCTATAACAATAGTGGCAATTGATGAAGGTGGAGAAGTGAGTACTGTAGAGTTCAATAAAATATCAAAACCCTTTAGTAAAGAGGATAAATTAGAATATCAAAGTCTTTTAAATAAAATTTTACTTGCTATAAAGAGGCGAGATTTAGAAACTATAGGCAAAATTGCAACACGAAGTGCAATATTAGATCAAAAACTAATACCAAAAAAGAATTTAAACTATATGATAGCGATTTGTGAAGAAATAAAAGGTTTAGGAGTAATAGTTACACATAGTGGTACATGTATAGGAATTATGCTTTCTAATGAAAGTACGGAGTATCACAATCAGTTAAGATTAGCAAAAGAAAGAATTAAGAATTTAACAGATGAAGTACTTATTCATTATTCATGGAAGGAGAGCAACTATGAAAAAGAAGCTTTTATTTATTGAATCAAATACGTCGGGAACAGGTATGCTAGCTTTAGAAAAATCAAAAAAACTTGGATATTACCCTGTGATGATTACCAATAATCCCAAAAGGTATCTTGGGTTAGAAAAAATAGATTGTCAAGTAATAGAGTGTAATACAAATTCTTTAGTAGAGCTTAAAAACTGTATAGAATATAAATTTAAAATAGATGAAATTTCGGGGATAATGACTACAAGTGAATTTTATATAGTAACAGTAGCTGAATTAACTAAATATTTTGGGTTACCTTGTAATAGTCCGGAATCAATGAAAATATGTAGAAATAAAGCAAAAACAAGGATTAGACTTGAAGAAGTACAAGTTAGGCAACCAAAATTTATTATAGTTAATTCTGTTGAAGATATAAAAAGTGAAAAAATGGATATTGTTGGATTACCTTGTGTAGTTAAGCCAGTTGATGACAGTGGTTCAAATAATGTTTGTCTTTGCGAAACAATAGAGCAGGTAAAAAAACAATCAAAGAAGATACTTAGAGAAGAACTAAATGTTAGAGAGCAAGAAAAAGAACATGCTGTACTAATAGAAGAGTATTTGGATTTTCCAGAGTACAGCGTTGAGATGTTTACATCGCAAAACAAAACATATTGTATTGGAATTACAGAAAAGAAATTAATAGGTTATCCATATTTTGTTGAATATCAGCACATATTTAATGCTGATCTATCTGAAAATATAAAAAAAGAAATTGAGTTAACAGTAAGAAAGGCTTTAAAAGCAGTTGGTATAACATTTGGTGCGACACATACAGAAATAAAACTGACACCCAAAGGGTGTGCAATAGTTGAAATTAATGCTAGATTAGCAGGAGGAATGATTCCACAGTTAATTAAATATGTAACGGGAATAGATATGCTTCAAAATCAAATTAAAATAGCTGTTGGACAAGTTCCAGAATTAAATATAGTATATACTGGCTACTCAGGTATTCAATTTCTTACTGCAAATGAAGAAGGAATTTTTAAAGGAGTAAATGGTATTGAAGAAGTAAAAGAAATGGATGGTACAAAAGAAGTAAAGATCACATATCTGGTAGATAAACCTATCAAGCGACCAAAGAATGCTTATCATCGCTTAGGATACTTTATAGTTACAGCAAAGACATATGAACAAACTCAGCTTAGGCTTGAAAATGTAAAAAATAGACTTAGAATAATTGTTTCAAATTAAAAATTATTTAAATTACGAAGGGGGTAATTGAAATGATAGAAATGAGAAGTGATACTTTTACATTGCCAACAAAAGAAATGATAGAGGCAATAACTACAGCTCATTTAGGAGATGATGTTTATGGAGAAGATGTAACAGCAAATCAAATAGAAAAGCTAGCAGCGAAAATCCTTTCAAAAGAAGCAGCTTGTTTAATGCCAAGTGGAACAATGGCGAATTTAGCAAGTATAATGGCTCATTGTCCTCGTGGCTCTAAAGTACTTGTAGGTAATGAATCAGATATTTATATTTATGAAGCTGGAGGAGCTTCTGTGTGTGGAGGAATAGTGTATGAACCAATAAGTACTCAGCCAGATGGCAGACTTTTGATTAAGGATTTAGAAAATGCGATACCAAGTGATTTAAATGACCCTCAGTTTGCACTTCCAAAATTAATCTGCCTTGAAAACCCTCATAATCGTTGTGGGGGAACAGTTTTATCTCTAAACTATTTAAAAGACGTTCAGAATTTTGCTAGAAGTCATGATCTTTTTGTTCATATGGACGGGGCTAGAATTTTTAATGCTTCTGTTGCACTAGGAGTAAAACCATCTGAAATAGTACAGTATGCTGATTCTATACAATTTTGTTTATCAAAAGGCTTATCAGCTCCTATAGGATCAATGGTAGTAGGAAGCAAGATTTTTATAGATAAAGTTCGATGGATTAGAAAGATGCTCGGAGGCGGAATGAGACAAGTTGGAATAATTGCTGCGCCTGGGATTGTTGCTCTTGAGCAAATGATTGATAGGTTAAAAGAAGATCATGAAAATGCACGTATGTTTGCAGAGGGGTTATCTAAAATGCCTGAAATTAAAATTGACTTAGATAATGTTAAAACCAATATTGTATTTTTTGAAGTTATAGATGATAGATTTACTTGGGAAACATTTGTAGATGAAACTAAAAAGAGAGGATTAAATATAGGAGAGTTAGGATATGGACGTATTCGTGCTGTTACACATTATGGAATAACAAAGAAAGATATTAAAGAAGCCTTGAAAATTATAAGGGATGTTTTTAAAAATTGTTGTAGCAAAAGGAATTAAATTCAATAATATTGTTAAATTTAAAAAAAATATAAAAATTAATACTAAATTATGGCTGAAAAAAATTCATATTACAAACAAATTTTAACAAATATTTTAAAAAAATCATGATATAATACATTATGGAATTTATCATATCTTATATTATTAGTTAATATACTTTGTATGTCATGTACAATCATTAAATAATTGAATAAATAAAATATTAATATTACTATATTTTTAATTTAATTAATACAAGGTAATATTTAGGAGGATAAAATGTTAACTGAAAAACCATTCATTCATTTATTTAAAACACCATTAGGTTATTATTTTTTTGATGTCAATACAAATTGTATTATAAGAGTTAAAGAAAAAGTATATAACATTCTTTTCAAGAGGCAAGAAGGTACTCTAAAAAATAGTGAAATAGATATTGAAACAAAAGATATAATTAAAGGTCTAATAGACAAAAAATTCTTATCATCCAATAAACCCAAAGAAATTGAACATCCTCAAACGAGATACCTTGATTATCAATTAAATAATAAAATGAAGAAAATAACACTCCAATTAACTCAGAATTGTAATTTCAGATGTTCATATTGTATTTACTCACAGACTGAAAACGGTAAGCAAAGACATCATTCTAATAAAAGAATGAGTTTTGAAACAGCAAAAAAAGCCATTGATTTTTTAATTGCTCATTCAAGAGATGAAGGAAGAGTTAATATTGGATTTTATGGTGGAGAACCGTTGCTTGAATTTGATTTGCTTAAAAAATGTGTTTTATATGCAGAAAAAGTTGGCGAGGGAAAAGAAATTGATTTCTCAATTACTACAAATGGAACTCTTTTTAATTCTGAAATTATTGAATTTTTTATGAAGCACGATGTAATTACTTTAGTTAGTTTTGATGGACCAAAGGAAATTCATGATAGACACAGACGATTTGCCTCAGGAGAAGGAAGCTTTGAAAAAATAAATGAAAATTTACGTTTTATAAAAGAGAATTATCCTCAGTATTTCGATAAATTATCATTCAACGTTGTTGTTAATCCACAAGATGATTATAACTGTGTTAATAGATTCTTTGTAGATTATGAATATTTTAAGGAATCAAATGTTAGATCATCATTGATTGATGACTTGTATCTTGATGAAAAAAATAAAATCACAGAAAATTATATAGTTTCTTTTAATTACGAAATTTTCAAGATGTTTCTCAACTATCTAGGTATGGTAGACAAGAAATATATTTCACCTATTGCGTTACAGGAACTGGATAGTTTGAAGAAGTTTGAAGAAGAGTTAGATAGAAGAGAAAAATTATTAGAAAAAACTGCGCCAGGAGGACCATGTATCCCGGGTCAGCTTAGATTGTTCATAAATACAGAGGGTTATTTTTATCCTTGTGAGAGGGTTAGTGAGGTATCACCAGTTATGAGAATAGGACATATTGATAGTGGTTTTGACATGAAAAAAGCACAAAGTTTACTAAACGTAGGTAAATTAACTCAAGAACAATGTAAAAATTGTTGGGCAATCACCCATTGTACTTTATGCGGCAAACATGCAGATAATAATCATGAACTTTCAGGAGAACTTAAAAGCCGTTACTGTAATGGTGTAAGACAAGCACTTGATAATAAATTGAAAAAATATGTAGAAATTACAGAAATCAAGAAACGGTATGAGGATGTTTTGTGTTAACTTAAGGAGGAAAATATGAATAAAAATAAAGAAAAATTATTAATCTATCCTTATGGACATGAATTTGCACCTATTGTTAGAAATAATCAATTATCTTTAAATTACGATATAATGCATCTAGTTTCACCGATTGGGTTTGCTTTAAACAATGAAGATGCTGGAAAAGCAGACCATGGAAGTAAAATAGGTAAAATTGTAAAGAATGATTTTAGTAAACATATTGATGAATGCGATACTTTATTAGTTGCTGATTGTAAAGTACCAGATAAATTTAAAAAGATAATATACGATAACATAATTCTTGCAATAAGTAAGAAAAAAAATATCATATGTACACTTAAATTTGAAAATCAGCAAATTAAGCAAATGCAAAAAGAAGCTGAATTGAATAATGTATATTTTAGATATTATGGCGAATATCCAGAGTATAAAGTTAATGTATTTGGAGATTGGGTAGAAGGACTTATTGAAACAGAGACTCCTGTAGTTTTCGTTGCTGGAGAGACAGAAAATACTAATAAATTTGAAATACAACTTACATTAAAAGAAAGGCTAGAAAAGAATGGGTATAAAGTAAGTCAGATAGGGAGTAGGCATTATTGTGAATTATTAGGTATGCATTCTTTTCCATCATTTATGATGAATGCTAATACGAATGAATATAAGAAAGTTATTTTATTTAATAGATTAGTAAAGAAAATTGAAGAAAATGAATCTCCAGATATTATAATTATAGGCATTCCAGGTGGAGTACTACCCTTTAGCAAAAAATTTACAAATAAGTTTGGTATATTAGCATTCGAAGTTTCACAAGCTGTATCTCCAGATTTTGTTATAATCAGTACTTTATATAATGAGTTGGATGATAGTTATTTTGATAAATTAAATAATTTAACAAAATACAGATTTGGATTTGAAATAGACTGTTTTAACATGTCAAATACTCAATTTAATTGGAATGCTTCTAAATCATCAAAAAAGATAGCCTGTAATTTTCTAGATACAGAGTTTATTGATAAAGAAGTGTTAAGATATACAAAATATAAGAAGCCTATTTATCATGTATTTAATAATGATGATAAAAATAAAATGCTCAAATTATTAATTGATACTTTGTCATCATATAGTTCAAGTGAACTAGCTAATTTGGGGGAGATTTAATATGACTGAATTAAGTAAAACTAATATCATGGAAGAAATAGTTAGTATTATTAAAAAATTATTCGAAACAGATATAACTTGTATAGGTAAAGGTTATGAAAATGAAAAACTTCTAGGTATCAAAATAAGATTAAATGCGTCTCAATTAGTATATGTTTTATTAGAGTGCGAAAGATTATTTAAGATTAAAATCCCACAAGAAGATATAGTCAAAGGGAGTTTTAATACAGTTAATAACATTGCAGACATTATTTATAAGCAGCTTAAGATAAACCAAAAACCAGCAATATAAAAAAAGGTTTGTGTATCAATAGTTATACTGATGAATTTTATTTTAGGTATAACATTGATATTATAATATAATTTATAATTAGTTCAATATTATTCACAGGCTAATTATAAATTTTTATAACATAAAAAGGGGGTGAAACAATGAAAAAATTAGGTAGAAAAATCAATATAGAGGAGCAGACAATAAAAGCTTTTCATGATCCATGTGCTTTGTGTGGTAGATGTTCCTGTGGTTGTTCTGGTGATAAAATTTATTCAAAAGATTATGATTCAGATAATGATGCAGCTTATGATCCATCAGGTGCAGCGATGTAGGAGAATATATCCTGTATTAGCTATAATAAAAACTTCCTTGGTAAAATTTTATACCAAGGAGGTTTTTATTATATTAAAATACACCAGAAAGATTGTGAATTATATATATTTGAATTAATTAAAAATATACTGAGAGAAAAAAATATATTAATTGAATAGTTTATTAATAAAAAGTAAAACTATCAAGAGGGAGTGTTATTGAGTATATCAGTAGCTAAGTTATAAAAATGATATTAATACATTACAAAAATTAAAAAAGAAAACAACTATGGAGGAAGAATAAAATGACTAGCAATCTTGAAATTTATAAATGTGACATATGCAATAATATCGTAGAAGTTTTGCATGGAGAAGGTGTACCGCTTGTTTGTTGTGGTCAAAAGATGGAATTATTAAAAGAACAAACAGCTGATACTTCAAAAGAAAAACATGTACCATTTATTGAAAAAATAGAAGGTGGGTATAAGGTAAGAATTGGAGAAAACGAAAGCCATCCAATGACGAAAAAGCATTATATTCAGTGGATAGAATTAATCGCAGGGAATAGAATATATAGAAAAGAATTAGCTCCTGATGATATACCAGAAGTTGTTTTTAAAATTGAGAAATTAGATAATGTTTATGCTAGGGAGTATTGTAATATACACGGACTTTGGAAAGGTAGAATTTAATAATCAAAAATTTTAATAAAAAACCAAAAAAGGTATTGACAAAACATTCAAAAAGGTGTACTTTAAAGTTGTTAGCACTCATCAGTGATGAGTGCTAACAAAAAACTATTAAAGGAGGAACTTAATATGTTTGAATTGACACCTTTTAACAACAGTTTCACTAATGACTTACTTACTTTTAACAACATGATTGATGATTTCTTCAATAATAGATATTTATCTTCAAAAAACATACGGAATGACACATTTAAAATTGATGTGAAGGAAAGTGAAAAAGAGTACTTAGTTGAAGCCGAACTACCAGGTATAAAAAAAGATGAAATGAAGATTTACTATGAAGAAAGAAGAATGATGATTGTTGTTAAGCGTGTAGTACAAGCAAATGAAGAAAAAGAAAACTATGTTCACAGAGAAAGAAGAATAACTTCAATGCAAAGAAGTATATATCTTGGAGATATAAATGTAGGTGCTATTGAGGCAAAACTTGAGGATGGTATATTAAAAATCAAAGCACCAAAAAAAGAAAAGATAGACAATAGACTTCAAATTGAAGTCAAGTAATATAAATAAAAATATTATAAAAGGAGGAATTGATATATTTGGATTAACACCTTTTAACAGAAATTCTATGCAAAAAAAATATAATAATGATATTGTTGATCTTAATGACATGATTGATGATTTCTTTAGTGATAGTTTTTTTCCGATAAGAAATTTGCGTAATGATACATTTAAGATTGACATTAAAGACAATGAGAAAGAGTATTTAATTGAAGCTGAACTACCAGGTATAAAAAAAGAAGAAATTAAGCTAGACTATAATGAAGGAAGACTTACAATTGCTGTTCTAAGACAAGAACAGAAAAATGAAGAAAAAGAAAATTATATACACAGAGAAAGAAAAATGACTTCAATGCAAAGGTGTATGTATCTTAAAGATATTAAAGCAGGAACTATTGAAGCAAAACTTGAAGAAGGAGTATTAAAAATAACAGCACAAAAAGAGGAAAAAGTTGATAATAGGTATAAAATTGAAATTCAATAGATAATATATTACTTTAGGATGGGTCATGTTATTTACATGTACTCATCTTTTTTAGCAGATAATCAAAATTTTATTTCATATATGAATCGCTTACTCTTATGAACATGTAAGTAAGAGTATTTAACGGGTTGACCAACCCAATAGATCATAAACAATTCAATAACTGTAAGAGGCTTCTACGAATTTAAGCATTGAAAATGCAATAGAAACTGTTTTAAATTTGTTAGATAATTTTTTGTTATAGACTAATTTAACTAATAATATTGCTATTAATGTTCTTACAATTTTATCTGTAATACCTACATTTTTATTAAAATCCAATTTCATAACATCACCTCAATATTAGTATTCTGTTATGTATTAAAAATATACAAGATTGATATAACATTCATATTATAAAAGATGTTATAAACGTTTATTTCTTAGGAATGTAATAAGGTATTTAACTATTGTAAAATTATATTTAAAGTTTCATATTAATTTCCCCTATTTGCTTAAATCCTAATTTTGTATACAGTTTTTTAGCTGATTCATTACCTTCTTTATAAGTTAAAAAAATTTGCGATTTTTATCCATTGTATAGCTAGTTTCATAGCCTTTAGATTGATATTTCTTGTCAATCACAAGTTGCCACATTAATGTTTTCCTATATTATGGCTTTGCATATCCATATCATACATTAAAAAACTGTTAATACTTACAATTCTATTATACTTACATTTCAAACAAAGATATGCTTTACACTATTTTAAAAGGATTTTGTAAAAAAAAATAGAATAATACAATAATTGAAATTATTAAAATACATTATTAAAAATAGAAAAACTATACTTAAACCCAGATTATTCATAGAAAATTATGAGCAGTGAACTAAAATCTATGATTTTATGTGAATCGCTTACTCCTATAAAGGAACGGAATAGGAGATTCATTAATAAGTGTTCTTTCTGATTAGAAGCTATCCATTAAATTCTCGACATACCAATTCGGTATGCCTTCTAATTCACTGAAAGCTTCTAATTCAAAAACTCACAGCATATTGTTCAACGTTATATGAATAATCAGGGTTAAATTAGAATATATAGATAGCAACTAATTGATGATTTAACAATTTGTATTGTGGAATATGGAGGAATGTTTTAGTGAACTATGTTGTAAAAAAAAATATTTATAATTTCGTTAAAAATTACTATGTTAGTTTAAATATAAGAAGACACCTAATTATGGGTCTACTTATGATAATATTTTTAACACATGGAAAAGAAGATTTAATTATTAACATATTAATTATTATTACAATAAATTTTTTGCACTTTTTATTCTTTTCTGACCATCTTAGAACAGAAACAAAAAACTCCATAAATAATTTTTATGATAAAAAACTAATAAGTGACAATGATGTAGTAATAATTTGCAATTTAAAAAAATTTAATGGACCAAACTTTGGTACTTTATATGCTAATAATAAAGCAATTGAATTTATTCCTTTTAGGGACAATCTTCAAGATGAAAGATTTATTATTGATGAAGCAAATATTCAAAATGTACAAATAATACTAATAGAAATTAAAAGTTCAGTATTTAACAGGATATTTTTTAATGATTTGTGTAAAGGAGTATGTCTGTCTTGTAATGGTAAAAAAATATTATTACAAACATCAGAGCCTGAAGAAGCTATCGTAAAGATTAAAGAAAAGATATATGTTTGATTACTATATTTTATAAGTATAAACAGTAGTAGTTTTTAATTATTCAAATGTTAAATTAAAGGGAGTGTAAAGAAATGGTCTTAATTCAAATGGCAGGTTTTTCAGGTTCGGGAAAGTCTACTTTAGCAAAAGAAATTTCAAAATATTTTGATGTTATAATTCTTGATAGGGATGTTATTAAAACTTCAATGATGGAAGCTGGAGTTGATTTAAATATAGTAGCAAATGCATCATATCATACTACATTTTGCTTATGTAGCTATTACCTGAGTTTAGGAAGGAGTGTAATAATTGACACCCCTTGTTTTCACTGTGAAACATTAAACACAGGGATTAATATTGCAAAGAAATATAATGCATAGTATAAATATATTGAATGTAGAGTAAAAGAGTTTAAAGAAATTGATAAAAGAATAAAACAGCGTGATAGAATGTTAAGTCAAATAGCTTGCGTGAAAGAAGACATTTTTTATAAGAACTATAACAAATCGAAACATCCAAAAGATACTGAATTCTTAATTGTAAATACATCACAGTCTATTACATCATATATTAATAAAGTTGTTGAGTATATAAAGCATAAATAGTTTAGCGAGATATTATGGCTTAAATTTTAAAGGTTAAGTAAAATAACCTAAGCTTTTTATCATATCATTATCGCCATATGTTAAGAGTAGTGTAAGTAACTGTGCAAAATACATTAAAAACAATTTGAAACCAGATATTTCAGAAATTAAACACACTAATATATTTATTCTATTTATAAGATATCTATTGACTAATATAAATTATAAGAAATTAATAAATAGAGAGGGACTATATATGCAAAAACTTAAAATGATTTTAAGCGAAAAAGAATATTATCATGAAAAAATAAAAGCATCTATAAATGATGAAAAAATGGGTTTTTGTGGATTTATGATATGCTTAAGCATAGGTATCTTATTAGTAAAATTTATTAAAGCTAAATTTAGCATTTTTCAAATGAAAAATAATATTAAAATATCAAAGACTCCTTATATAATATCATTGAGTTTCCTCTTATTATTTATAACACAATTTTATTTGATTAGAAAGAACCATAAAAAGCAGTTTAGTAAAAATGATATTATTAAATGTACATGCATAGCTAGCGAATATGGCTTATTTTTTACCTTCAATAAAGAAGAATATCAATGTAGATGGGAAGATATATTTTTAGTTGAAGAAAGCAGAAAGTATATTAGAGTATTTCTAAATCAAAGTGAGTTTATTTTAATGAAAAAAAGTGATATAGAAGGAAGAGAATTAATAGAATTTAAAGAATTGCTCAATCGTAAACTTGATAAAAAAAGCAATGAATTATTGAAAGCAAAGTAGAAAAAAGGGTACACAATTTATATGGGGTTTAATAAAGTTATAAAAATCTTTTGTTATTTATTCTTAAGAAAAGATAAAATTTCTGTTGAATATAGCAAAAAATGTATGATATAATATTTGAAAAGGGCGGTGGTAATATGGAGAAAATATTAAAAGAGATAGTTGAAAAGCTTAACACAATAGATGAAAGATTTAACACAATAGATGAAAGATTTAATACAATGGATGAAAGATTTAATACAATGGACGAAAGACTTAATTCGATGGAAAGTACAATGGATGAAAGATTCAATACAATGGATGAAAGATTCAATACAATGGATGAAAGATTCAATACAATGGATGAAAGATTTGAAGACTTAAAGCAAGATATAAAACGATTAGATAACAGAATCACTGAAGAACATAGATTAACTAGGAAAGAATCCAAGCATGAAATACAATATGTTTATGATGAAGTTAAAGAACTTAGACAAGACTTTTCAACGGTTAAATTAGTAACAGCGGACAATATGAAGTCAATTGCAAAGCTTCAAACTAAAAAAAACTAAATCTCAAATAATGTAGCACAGTTAGCACCGCATGATAGTAAGAAATAAAATTTTTTGGATCAGACAAACATATTGATTATTTAGTATTTTCTGATTATAAATATAGGACATTTGGTGTAGGGCATTTACAACGAAATTATATTATTTATTAAGCAATGTTTGGACTATAGATAACATAAATTTCTCAACAAAACAATCATTTCTGGTTGTTTTGTCGAGAAATATTATAATCAAAAGTCAAGATCTGAAGAATTGAAATTATCCAGTGTTTGCATCTGAATTGGGTTTTGAATAAGAGTAGAACCTTTAAAATTATGATCGTGGAAGAATACACATGAAGAGGTTCCACTGAAACCATGAATGTGACCAATAACATTTCCATTTTGGTCTTTAACTGGTATTGGAGGACCAGTTTCTACTTCTATATCATGGAAATGATTAAAAAAGAAATCAGAATTCACACTTAGTATATGAACATGTCCTCCAGTTTTTTCAATTTCAGGACCTGTTACTCCAGCAAATCTATGATTGTGTAGTAAATCTTGCCTATCTTGAGGAGCTCCTAACATTGTACTTCCTGAAAACTCATGGACATGGGTTTGAAATTCATTGCAAGTATCTTTACTACAAGCACATTGCTTACAATTTTTTTCATTTTTCTGTGTCATTATTTCTTCCTCCTTTATCTTGGATAGTACATTATATGAAACAATTTTTGTCTGGTGCTTTTTAGTATGAGATAAAGTTAAATATTTTATAGATGTAGATATTATGAAGTTTTTATCAGTTAATTTCAATACGAATACAGAGCATTGAAGGTGAAAAAAGATAAGAGGTTATTTGGACTTGATATTCCTGTTATCAAAGAAAGATTCTATAAGAGATTTATAAAGAAGTAAGAGGAAACATTTCAGTTAAAATAATGTCTGACCTATTTTGGACGGATAATGTTATAAAGAGAAGGGAACAGCACTGTCAAAGTGCTGTTCTCTTTTGATTTCGTCAGGTAACTTTTGAAAAGTGTGTATCTAGCGGTGATAGAATAGCCTCTTATGGGCACGAGAAGCCTTTAACAAAAAATATCAATACATAGTAACAATTATTTAAATATATAAATTTACCATTTAAATTCTTACTAAAATAGCATTGTTTATGACTTGAATAATATCAAGTTGTAATTATAATTAGAACAAAATGTTTCTTTCGACTAGAAACATTTTAAACTTTTGTAATTCGACAAATAATGATAAAGTAATACTAGGGAATATAAGTAATAAGGTAGGTGCTAGATTTGAACAAAAGAATTTGTGAAATTATAAAAATTATATATGAAAGACCCAATAAGTTTGATGTTAAAGGACTAGCACAATTCTTAAATGTCAGCATAAAAACAGTGCAGTCAGATATCCAGGAAATAAATGAATATTTTAATTCTAAAGGAATTGCTTCATTGCAAGTAATGGATAATAGGTTTTCCATAAAAAAAACAAATAAATCTATATATGAGACACTTAATACACTTAGCTTTTATGATTACAGATTATCAAGGGATGAACGTTTAGAAATAGAAGCTCTTTTACTTATATTTACTCCTAAACACGTCACTTTATCGAATATAGCTGAATTTATGTATGTATCTCGTTCAACAGTTATCGGAGATTTAAAATATCTGAATGATTACTTGAATGATTATGGTCTTTCAACAAATTCACAAACCAATACTGGAATTTGCATTAATGGACCTGAAAAAAAGGTAAGGGATTTATTTGTAAGTATTTTGCAAAAATATGGGTATTTATATAGTTTATTTTCTCATCAAGAAGGAAAAAGAAATGTAAACGGAGGAGAAACAAAAGCTGATGCTAGAGAAAAAAATATAATTCTGCAAAACTTAACATCTGAAGCTGAAGGGTATTCAGGACTTCATTTGACAGAATGTTCCTTTAACATGCTGATAAATTATTTGTGCATGGCGATTTTTAGAATGAAATCAGATAAACATCTTAGAAACGATGAGCAAAAAGTTACAAATGTTAATAACAAATTGATTGAGAGGTTATATAAACTCGTTTGTCAACATTTTAACCTTGTATACAATAAACATGAATTAGCATATTTGAAAAGCTTTTCAGTAAATTTAACATATTTGAAAAAGAACAGCTGTGTTGATGGAAGCAAAGAGATAGTGAATATACAAATTATAACAAGATTATTTATTATGAATGTATCTATGTCTTTAAAACTTCCTTTATACAGAGATTATGAACTTTTTCAAAGCTTATCTAATCATTTACAAAGAATATTTAATGATGGATTTAATAATTCCACTGAAAATGACGAGATTAATGTTATTTTAGAAAAATATTCAGATATTAAAAAGATGGTTACTGAAAATATAGAAATCTTAGAACAATATGTAAATAGAACTATTAGTGATGAAGAAATTTCATATATCGTCATATATATATGTGCTTCCATTGAAAAGATAAAGACTCAAAAAACTACGTGTAATGTAATTTTAATATGTAATAGTGGTATTGGAACAAGTCAACTATTGAAATCAAAATTGCTTGAAAGGTTTGATTTCAATGTAATTAATGTTATACCTAAGCATAGATTAAGAGATTCACTAAGTAGCGAAGTAGACTTTGTTATTTCCACAGTAGATCTAGAGGATATTGATGTTCCATTTATTAAGATTTCTCCTCAATTGCCTGATAGTGATTTTCTAAGAATGAGAAAAATGATTGATGATTATGGCTACATTAACTCTGAGAAATTTGTGAAAAATGATTATTCAGATATTATTAATAAAATAGAACCTATAGTAAATAATGATGAGTTACTTGATGTAATTAAAGAAAGCTTGAATAATTACTTCGCCAAAAAAAATAAGGTGGTTTTAAGTCTTTCAAACTTATTAACAGAAGATTTTATTCAGGTAGATGTACAAGCAGAAACATGGCGGGAGGCAATAGAGAAGGCTTCAGCAAATTTGCTAAACAAAGGATATATAAATCGTAATTACATACAATCTATGATTAGAGATGTTGAACAAAATGGTCCGTATATTGTAATTTCAGAAGGCTTTGCAATTCCTCATTCAGCTATTGATGAAGGAAGTATGAAATTAGGTTTTAATTTAATTAAATTGAAAAATCCTGTGGTGTTTAATGCTGGGATTTTAGATCCTATTAAATATGTATGTGTTATAAATGCTGTAGATAACGAAAAGCATTTAAATGCATTATTTAACTTAGTAAATTTACTTCAGATTTACGAATTTAAAGAAGCTTTAAATAAGGCTCAGAGTAGCAAAGATATGGCAAAGGTTATCGAAATATTTGAAAGAAGGATACAATAATTAATTGGAGGTATTTAAACATGTTTTTTAGTGAGGAAATTGTTTTTTTTAATCAATCCTTCAATAACAAGGAAGATGCTCTAAAAAAATTAGCAGGCGAATTTTTAAAAAAAGGGCTTGTGAAGGATACGTTTTTCCAAGCTGTTATTGATAGAGAGAAGGGTTATCCAACAGGTTTAAACATAAATGGAATAGGTGTTGCTATTCCTCATACTGATGGAATTCATATAAATAAGCCTCAGATTGGATTTATGTCTTTAAAAGAACCAGTAATTTTTAAAGATATGGTTGATGATCAGCATGAAATAGAGGTAAATACAATTTTTATGCTTGGATTATTAAAATCAGAGCAGCAAGTTGAGATGCTTCAGAAACTTGTTGGATTATTTCAAGATGAAACATCTTTAAAAAAGGTTATAGCTTGTAAAAATATTGATGAATTTAAGGACATAATGAAAAAAGCTAATATAAATTAATAATTAATTTTTTAAAGGAGATGATTTTTTGCTAGTTTCATCAAAAGAATTATTTAAGGTAGCAAGGAAAAATAATTTTGCTATACCAGCACCAAATTTTGTGGATCAAAATTCTATTAAAGCTTATATAGAAGTTGCAGAAAAATTGAATTTACCAGTTATTATAGGTTTTGCAGAAGCACATTTAGAATACTTATCATTTGATGAGGCATTGTATTTAGGTAAATACTATGGCGAAATAGCTAAAGTTCCAGTAGTATTACATCTTGATCATGGTACAACTAAAGAGTTAATCTTTAGAGCTATAGATGAAGGCTTCAAATCAGTTATGATAGATGCTTCTATGCATTCATTTGAAGAGAATGTTAAAAAGACAAAAGAAATTGTTGAGTATGCTCATCTAAGGGGAGTAGTTGTAGAAGCAGAAATTGGTCATGTTGGTAATGGTGATGAATATAAAAGTAATGATAATAACGATAGTATTTATACTACTGTTGAAGAAGCAAAGAAATTTGTTGAACTTACAGAGGTAGACTCTCTTGCAATATCAATTGGAACTGCTCACGGAGCTTATAAAGGAAAGCCAGTTATAGATTTCGATAGATTAAAGGAAATTAGAAATGCTATAGATACTCCTTTGGTGCTTCATGGAGGTTCATCATCAGGAGATGATAATCTTGGTAGATGTGCTACAGAAGGAATAAGCAAGATAAATATATATACTGATTTAGTTAATGCTGCTTTTAATAAAGCACAAAGCATCAAATCTAATAATTATTATGAATTAAGAAATGCACAAAAAGAAGGCATGAGAGAATGCCTAGAACATTATTATGGTGTATTTCAAACAAAAAAATTTAGATAAGGAGGTGAGAAAATGAAAAAAATAGGCACACCATTTTTTATAGTTAATCCAAAGTCGTACTTATATGGAGAAGAAAGTTTACAACTAGCACTTGTTGCAGACAAGCTTGCTGAAAAATATAATGTAGAGATATTTTTCACTGCACCTTTTGCAGATTTAGCCAATATTAAGGCTCATACAAAAAACCTTAGAATAACAGCTCAACATATGGATCCATTAGTTCCAGGACGTGGAATGGGACATGTGTTACCTGAATCATTAAAGGCAGCTGGTGCTGAAGCAGTATTTTTAAATCATGCAGAGCATTCATTAACCTTAACTGATTTAGTAAAGAGTATTAATAGAGCAAAAGAACTTGGAATAAAAACTGTTGTTTGCGCAGATTGTTTAGAAGAGGCAATAGCTATTGCTAAATTAGGTCCAGATATATTGTTATGTGAACCTACTGCTTTAATTGGAACTGGTAAAACTAGTGGAGCTGATTACGTTGTTGAAACTACAAATAGAATAAAAGAGATTGATGAAAATATTTTAGTTATGCAGGCTTCGGGAATAAGTACTGGTGAGGATGTTTATCAGACAATAGTTCATGGAGCTGATGGAACTGGCGCAACAAGTGGAATACTTAATGCTCCAGATAGAGCAAAAAGATTAGAAGAAATGATACAAGCAATAGTTAAAGCAAAAAATGAAAAATAATATAAGGAAGATTGGAGGTATTAGCTATGACTATTTATAAAGAACAAATTAATTTAACTTCTCATGGAGGAACTCCAAGTTTTTTTGATATCACTGAATCTGTGAAAGAAATAATCAAAAAAAGCAAAGTTCAAAATGGTATCTGTGTTGTCATTTCTCCACATACAACATGTTCTGTATTCTTTCAAGAATTCGTTCATGATTATACTGAAAATGGTGATGAATTTCTTCAAGCCGATTTGAACAATGTCCTTCAAAAAATTATTCCAGACAATGTTGCAGAAGGTCAATATAACTATCCTGGAGAAAAGCATTACGAAGCTGTTAAATCATGGCCAAATGTAGAAGCTTATCTTCCAAATGGTGATCGCAGTGCCCTATTAAACTGTGATGCACACTTAAAAGCAACATTGCTTGGTTCCAGCCAGGTATTCGAGGTTGATGAGGGAAAATTGGGAGTTGGAAAAACAGGTTATGTTTATTTTGTAGATTTTGATCGTACAAGATCTCGTACTCGTAAATGTAAAATCATGGTATTAGGTGAATAGATAGATAATAAAGTATTTTATTAATTAATTTAATCCGCGGATTTTTAAAATATAATTGAAGTCAAACTATAGAGAAGCTTATTGTGATATCGATAATGTAAAAACATACAATGAATCAATAAATATAGATAATTTGAGATAATTAAACAGAACCTTGAAAACGATTTTAGCTTGTAAATGAATTAATTCATTTAATAAATTAATAGAAAGGTAAGTGATAATAAATGAAAAGAATATTATTAGCATGTGGAGCAGGAGTTTGCACTTCTACTGCAGCTAGAGTAAAGGTAGAAAAATTATTAGATGATAACGGTTATAAAGGACAGTATAAGGTGGATCAGTGTAAGATAGCTGAGGTACCATCTAAATCAGCTGATTTTGATTTTGTTATTGCAACAACTATGAAACCAGATGGAGTTAAGTGCCCATTTGTAAGTGGTGTATGTTTCTTAACAGGTATGGGAATTGATAAGACTACTAAAGAAATATTAGAACTCATGAAATAATTAATTTAGATTTTATTAATCAAAATAATTTACTGAGGTGAAAATTATGTCATATATATTAAGTTTTTTTAATTTCATACAGGGCTTAGGTCCAACAGTTATGATGCCAATTATAATTTGCATTTTTGGAATAATTTTGGGAACAGAAAAAGGTAAAGCATTAAGAGCTGGATTAACAGTAGGTATTGGATTTATAGGTTTAAATTTGGTAATTGGAGCACTATCAAGTAATTTAGGACCTGCAGTAGAACAGATGATAGAACGTTTTGGATTATCATTGTCTGTCATTGATGTTGGTTGGCCAGCAGCAGCAGCTATTGCTTTTGCATCAACTGTGGGTATGGTAATAATACCAGTTTGTTTGCTTGTAAACATTGTAATGTTATTAACTAATACAACACAAACAGTAGATGTTGATATTTGGGATTATTGGCATTTTGCATTTACTGGAGCACTTGTTGCTATATTAACTGGAAGCCAGGCTATTGGTTTAGTGGCAGCTGTTTTAAATATGGTAATAATCATGGTAATCGGTGATTATACAGCGCCAGGAGTTGAGAAAACTTTAGGTTTACCAGGCGTATCACTTCCTCATGGATTTACTGGAGCGTATGCACCAATAGCTATAGTAATCAACAAGATTATTGATTTAATTCCTGGTGTTAGAGATATAGATATTAACATGGAAAAGGCTCAGGAAAGATTCGGTGTATTCGGAGAACCAATAATCATAGGTACTGCTTTAGGAAGTATAATTGCTATTGTAGCAGGCTATGGCTTTGGGGATGTACTTAGACTTGGAATTACTATGGGAGGTGTATTAGTTCTTATTCCTAAGATGGCTTCTCTACTAATGGAAGGTTTACTTCCAATTTCTGACGCAGCTTCTTCATTTATTAATAAAAGGTTTTCTAACAGAGGAAAGATGTACATTGGTCTTGATTCAGCAGTTGGAGTAGGACATCCTTTAACACTTTCTGTATCACTTATATTAGTACCACTAACAGTATTCATGGCTGTAATACTTCCTGGAAATAAGGTTTTGCCATTTGCAGACTTAGCAGTTATACCATGGATGTTCGTTTTGATTACTCCTGTAGTTAATGGTAATGGTTTCAGAGCTTTAATAAACGGTATTGTTGTATTAGCAACAGGTTTACTGATTTCTACTAATTTAGCTCCATTAATGACTACTGCAGCCATCAATGCAAACTATACAATGCCTTCAGGGTCTACACAAATTTCAAGTATCTGTGATGGTGCAAATCCATTAACTTGGGCAATCGTACGTTTAAATGATTTTGGATGGATTGGAATGGGTATAGTAGCAGTTGTTGCAGTAAGTTTAGCATTAATTAATAGAAGAAGAATAATAAAGGAAGCTGCAGAATTAAAGCAAGCTGAATAATAAAAATACTTTTAAATTATAAAATATAGGAGGAAACATGAGTAAAGAATATTTATTTAATAAAAAAACATTTTTAATCAGAGTAATTTACGCAGGAATTCTAGCAGCAATCGTACTTCTATTTGGAATTTACAGTATAAGTAGAGGCTCAACTATGAAATATTTATGGGTACTAATATGCTTTTTATGTGTATACACAATAATTACTAATTTTATATCTATTAGTTATCCTCAAAGAATAGTAATAGACAATGATGAAATAAGTTTTTCTGCTTTCAAAAAAACTCATGTTTTCTCCAGAAAAGAATTAAAAGGTTTTAAGATTAAAGAACTAAAACTGGCAGAAAAAATGTATATAAGAGTGAATAAGCCTTCGTTATTTAAGGGACGATACTGGATAGATTTAAAAGCATATAATAACCATAAAGATTTAAGCAAAAACCTTTTGGAAATCGAAGAAATTGTTCATCCTAACTCTCTAAAGGCAAATATAAAAAAGAACAATATAATGTATGAGGAAAGGAAGAAGAAAGATGTATCAAAAAGAAAAGGAAGAAGTCATAAAAGCAGGGATGAAGCTTGATAGATATAGACTAATTGCACTTTCAGGAGGAAATGTAAGTTGTAAGGTTGATGAAGATAAGGTTTTAGTAACTCCATCTGGAATGATATATGAGGACTTAGTGGCAGATGACATTATTTTAATGGATTTATCTGGTAATATCATTGAAGGAGATCGAAAGGCATCAGTAGATACAAAAGCTATTTTATATATCTATAATAATATGCCAGAGGTTAAAGCTGTTATTCATACACACCAACCCTATGCAACTGGATTAGGTTTAGTTCAGGACGAATTTAAATGCAATTTGACTACTCTTGCCAATGCAACAAAAGGCTCAGTTAATGTATGTCCTTTTTCATCAGCTGCAAGTGAACAAATGGGTATAGAAGCAGTTGAAAACCTTAAAGGAAAGCTTGCTGTAATATTAAAGCATCATGGTGTAATAGCAGTAGGTAACTCATTAAAACAAGCTTTATATTCTTGTATTTACTTAGAAGAAGCTGCGCAAACTTTCTTCATAGCTAGGGCTATGAGTAATAATGTTGCTATGATGACTGATGAGCAGATTGAGCAGGCAGTTAGAATATTTGATTTTTACGGTCAAGGTAAGGAAAGTGTTCCAGATACATTAGTAAATAAAGAATAGTAGTTACTGGCGTGTAAATAATTTTGTATATTTTCTCTCTAATATAGATTGAAATTATCAAATTCTCAGCTTAGAATTTTAAGTTTTGTCGAATAATCAGTTAAAAAAATTTGAAATGCTAAGGTTTAGAAAAAACTTTAGTTAAATTTGAGACTAAATCAATTTAAAATAAGGATGAATAGCTGAAAGAAATTGTTAAATATAAATGGTTATATTAGATGGAGAAATAGTAATATACAAAGATGTTGAGATTTATTGATAGATATAACGGTAAGTTACCTACTAATATGAGATTAACAAATATACAACTGTTTCAAAAAAGTAAATAAATATAAAAAATATTATTATAATAAAAGCATTAGGCGTATTTCCTAGTGCTTTTGCATTTCAGTGAATAATAAGGCTTCGTTGCCTCGGTTGTTTTAGTTGATTCACGATATAAGAATATAGCATTTTGAATTACTTAAATTATATTCCTTTTTTTAAAAATATTACGTCAATAAAAGAGATACCAAAAGCTAAACCTAAAGCATTAGAAAATTCTCTAAATAAATCTATTTTTGAAGGTCTGAATACATAATCAAAAACATAATTTAAAGACCCAAATAATACAAACAAAACTATGAACTTTAGTAATTTTTTTCTTATTTTAATCCATTTTAATTTTCTTAAATTTATAATAGTGATTAAAGGAATATACAAAAGCATAAAGAAGGTAAAAAATAGATATCCCATTACAAATTTGAAAGCAATGCTGCTGTCTATATCTTTATAAACAACAAAAAGTGAAATTATAGTTCCAATTATAAATAGAATATAAAGAATTCTTGTAAAAAATAATATTGTGTTTTTTTTCATTGTACACCTCTATCATAGTTATAACATTGCAAAGATTTATAATAGCTACATTTGTGAAAATTAATGAACATAATTCTACAACTATAAACTTACTATATACAATGTATTATATAGAAAATCACATTGACAATCAACCAACTATTAACTTTTTGTGTGTATGATTACAGTTTTTGAAGGTAACAAATTAAAACAGTAGCACTATAAAATAAAAGTAAGTCCTACTTAGAAATAAAGTTGTTTTTTATAGTACAAATATAATATAATAATTTTATTCGTGTATTTTTTATAAACAAATGAAAGGAGACAACTTAATGAAATCACGTATTATTTTGTACATAGCTTTATTTTTAGGAGTATTTTCATTATCTACCTCAGCCATTTTTGTAAAATTGGCAAATGCACCTTCTTCCATCACAGCTTTCTATCGGCTCTTTTTTACAGCGTTGTTACTCTTGCCATTTTTACTATTGAATAAGGGAAATAGACAAGAGTTATTTTCATTGTCAAAACAGCAATGGGCATTGGGACTATTATCAGGTTTATTTTTAGCAATGCATTATGTTTTATGGTTTGAATCCTTGAATTATACATCTGTGGCAAGCTCAACAGTTATTGTTACATTACAGCCGCTTTTTTCAATTTCTGGGGGATATTTCTTATTTAAGGAACGCTTTAGCAGGGGAGCAATAGCGGGTTGCTTTATCGCTATTATAGGATGCTTCATTATTGGGTGGGGAGACTTTCAAGTAAGTGATCAGGCTCTATTTGGTGATTTGCTTGCATTTATAGCTGCAGGTATCATAACGGCTTATTTTTTCATTGGACAATACATACGAAAAAATTTGTCCGTTATTCCTTATTCATTTTTAGGATACGTAAGTAGCGCGTTTTTTTTAGCAATTTATGCTTTTAGTCAGCAAATATCTTTTACTAATTATTCACTACAAACATGGAAATCTTTTATTGGGTTAGCTTGTATCGCGACGATTTTAGGGCAAATGATTTTTAATTGGTTGCTAAAGTGGGTGAGTACTTCAGTTATTTCAATGAGTATTTTAGGAGAGACGATTGGAACCTGTGTTCTTGCTTATTTCATTTTGGATGAGGTTATTTCTTTACAACAGGGTATAGGTATAATGATTATCTTAGTTGGTCTTGCTTTATTTTTATTCCAGAAAAATAAAGCATATAAAAAGCATGACAGTTCCTCTGCTGTCTAATTCCTATATAAAATGGAAACGAATAACAAAACTTAAAGAGCAACTCTAATTTAATAAGTAGAATTGCCCTTTAAGTTTTAGTTGATTCGCCATTTAGGAATAGCTTGTACTAAATTGCCAGAATTTTAGTTACTTCATTGAATGAAATTCTTCAGCTAAAATTGAATATTGGTAAGCATCATGCCATATTGGTTTTCCTTCATTTGATTTTTCAAAGAAGGCTGGTTTTATAAAATGCCCTTCCCTTCTCATTGAAAGACGTTCCAATAACTTCCATGAGGAAGTGTTTTCAGGGTTACATTTGCCAATAATTCGGTGAGCTCCTAATTGTTCAAAACCATACTTCATAACATTTTTACACGCTTCTGTGGCATAACCTTTTCTATAATATGCAGGATTAAACACATAACCGATTTCCCACGTTAAAAATTCTGTAGGCTGTTGCTGTTGAAAATAAACATTTCCTATTAGTTTATTATTTTCTTTTAAGCATACAGCAAAAAAGGCATCATTCTGTGAACGATAAACAGCTTCTTCCTTACACTCTTCCATACTGTAAACATTATATGGTTCATACTTAACAACTGTTTCTTGGCAAAGATACTCATAAAGGTCACGCCAATCATCATAACAAAATTTTCTTATAATTAATCTATCAGTTTCTAAAATAGACAATACATCACCTCATTTGATTTACAATTTTTAACTAATATTATCTTACAATAAGATTATAAGTATAGATTAAAATTAAATCAATGGAAATAATGATTATAAATGTTTTTTCAAAGATTAATTCGTTTTTTAATGTTTTATTCTAAAAATGTTAACTAATTGAGTTAAAAATATTTTTGAAAATTTTATAAGCTTATAATTAATGAGTGATTATTACAATATAATATCTAGCCAATTCTTTATTGCAGTAGATTTTTTTTTGCTTTTACTAACAAACATATAGATTTGTCTTTTTGGTACTATTAAATCCTTTATTTTTATATGTATTAAATTTTCAGATTTTAAATCATTATTTACAGAGGATCTAGTAACGAAGGCAAAACCAAATCCTTCTTTTAAAAAATCGATTACATAAGAAGTCTCATCAACTGAAAGTCTTAATAAAGGGCTATCACCAAACTGTTTGCTTAACCATTTAAAAAATTCTCCTCCTAAATCTGCATAAAGTAAAGGTAATTTCATTAGATTGGCGAAAGAAATTTCTTGGTTAACTATTTCTTTATTTTTAGGACTTGTTACTAGGATTATTTCATCTTCTAAAAAATCAACAACTTCAAATTTGCTTAATTTTGATTTTGTATAAACAAATCCAATATCTAATATACCATCACTTAATAATTTAATAATTTCTTCTGAATGATTGACTTTTAGTTTTATTGCAATATTAGGAAAAGTTAAAAAATAATCTTTTATTATTGGTGAAATGATACCCTTATATATAGAATTCTCTAATCCTAATGCTAATCTGTCTTCAAATATCCCTATAGATCTAGCTTTTATTATTCCGTCTTTTTTTAACATGAGCATTCTTTTAGCATATGGTAGAAAAGCATTTCCTGATGGTGTAAGTTTTACGTTTTTATTATTTCTAATAAACAAATCTTTTCCTATGTATTTTTCAAGTTCATTTATTCTGTTAGAAATTGTTGATTGAACTAAATATTGCATCTCGGCAGTTTTTGTAAAACTTCCGTTTTCTGCAAGTAGTATAAAAGTTTCGATTGATTCAATATTCATAAATACCTCCATCTATTATCAATTATTTCGATTGTTATTATTAATATAATTCGTTTTTAAAATTGAATATCCTTTACTATACTATAAATAAGCCCTGAAAATTCATATAATGCCCAAATAATATGCTGTAAGTTTATGATTTTATACGAATTGTCATACATTCAAATAATGAGGTTCATTTATAAAAGGTATTTAATTTTGTATGGAAAATCTGGGATAAGTTAAATATAAAAAATAAAGGGAGAGAATATTAATGATTAGGAAAATTACAAGAAAAATAAAAGTAGGAAACATCTATATAGGTGGAGATTCAAAAATTTCTGTACAGTCAATGACTAATACAGATACTAGAGATGTAGATGCTACTGTAAGTCAAATACTTAAATTGGAAAAAGTAGGTTGTGACATTATTAGGTGTGCTGTACCTGATATAGTAGCAGCAGAGGCTTTGAAGAATATAATAAAACAAATTCATATTCCTTTAGTAGCAGATATACATTTTGATTATAAATTAGCTCTCAAATCTATAGAAAATGGAGTAGATGCTTTAAGGATAAATCCAGGTAATATAGGAAACTTAGATAGAATAAAAATGGTAGTAGAAGCTGCCCAAAATAAAGGTATACCTATCAGAATTGGAGTTAATTCAGGTTCTTTAGAAAAGGATATTTTAGAGAAATATACAAAAGTTTGTCCAGAAGCATTGGTTGAAAGTGCTTTAAAACATGTAAGAATTTTAGAAAGT
This sequence comes from Abyssisolibacter fermentans, assembly GCF_001559865.1. NCBI lineage: Bacteria > Bacillati > Bacillota > Clostridia > Eubacteriales > Clostridiaceae > Abyssisolibacter > Abyssisolibacter fermentans. Next base: position 21,558 of record NZ_LOHE01000051.1, on the reverse strand, counting down.
TTAAACTTTTATGATATATGCATTTCTATAAAATCATCTGATGTAATGGATATGATAGATAGTTACAGATTGATCTCTAAAAAAGTAAATTATCCGCTTCATCTAGGCGTTACAGAAGCAGGAACTTTATGGAGTGGAACTATAAAATCAAGTATAGGTATAGGAAGCCTTTTATCAGAAGGTATTGGGGATACTATAAGAGTTTCACTTACTGAGGATGTATTGGATGAAGTTATGGTAGGACGTGAAATTCTTAAATCTTTAGGTTATATAAAAGAAGGTATTAAGTTTATATCCTGTCCTACATGTGGTAGAACACAAATAAATCTTATAAAAATAGCTAAAGAAGTAGAAAAAAGACTAGCAAAGTGTAAAAAAAATATTAAGGTAGCTATAATGGGATGTGTAGTTAATGGTCCTGGGGAAGCTAGAGAAGCAGATATTGGCATTGCAGGAGGAAATGGAGTAGGTTTAATATTTAAAAAAGGTGAAGTAATAAAAAAAGTTAAAGAAGAAAATTTAGTGGAAGAACTTATGAAAGAAATTGAAAAATTATAAATATGAAGTTGTAGAAAGAAAATCATCTATAAGTAATTCGAGAATTTTACAAATTTATAAATTACTTGGTGTATCAAATTTGCTGTGCAATTGTTATTTCAGCAATAAATAATGGTGGTACTACTATTTGGCAGTACTATTGAAATGTCTTTTCATTTAACATTTGTATAGGTTGCTGCCAAACTTGTAGTATCAACATTGTAGTTTATTTCATGTACTACATCATTCTTCCTGGTATGACAGCATCTAATATTCCAATAACTAACGAAGCTAATAAAGCACCTATTATAGATACATTCATATTAGGAACTATAAATTGTGCAACATATATAATTATAGCTGCAATGAAAAAACCCTTAATTCCTTTACCGAATGGTGATGCATCAACACCCATTATTGATTCTACTAGAGAATCTATTGCCATAATTACAATGGATGCTAATATAATTGGACCTAATCCTCTTATGCTAAAACCTGGAGTTAAAAAAGAGGCAATTGATAATACAATAGCTGCTAAAATAAATCTTATTATATAGCTAAAAATACTTTTCCTTTCTTTGTTTCTGTTTTTTTCAACATTACTCATATTTTCATTCCTTTCTTGTTTAGTTCTTATAATTAGTGTTTACCATATTGTAAAAATTTATATCTTCCAGAAACTTTTTTTATATATTTTTTATGTATAAATTTTCTTTAAATTATTGTGTAATTATTATGCTATATGTTTATGGATATATTACAAATATAAGAAACATATTACTTTCAATTGGGTATAGCTAACTGGTTATTAATTTGCACTTGTTTCTAGTGGCAAACCAGTTACTAGCACCAGAATTTATGTCATCATAACAGAATATAAGAAAATTTTTTTAAAAATAGGTCGAAGGAGTCCGTTGTAACATTTCTTATCTACTCTACATAAAATATTGTAAGTTAATAAAGAGAAAAAATCTTCATGTAGAGTTATGGTAGTATGTTATATATGTTGTGGGCAGTTAGCAACAATAGCTGCAGCCCATGGACAAGGAGGATAACTGTGAAAAGACTTAATCCTGATAAGTTATATGTTGAATATAGACCAGACGTTACAAAGACAGAACCAGTAATATCGCGTAAGTATACATTAACACACTCAGATATAACTGCAGACCTTTTTCTTACCATAGGTTTACAGTTTGCTTATGACAAGATCAATCCCATGAGAGATGAAGTGCTTGCAGAATGGAGAACATACAACGGTAATCCATTTTTGTATGTATATGTTTATGTAGACGGTCAGTTTGAACCGTTAGTATCGTCTATACGAGATGGTATTTTCAGGCGTGAATTACCACTTGCACTAGAAGCTATCAGATATGGGGACAATAGTTTTTTTGCTGCACATCCCGATTTAGATAACGCACCGATCTGGATATATTTTGACTCAACAAACCCTGATTATAACCGATTTGAGTACTGGGGTACGCTTAAAGATTACAAGTAGGACGTTACTCTTACAAGTAAAATGCCTCCCTTGTATATTAAACAGTTGTAAGGATAGAGAATAAACAGATTGAAATCAAAGAGATAGAACAATTCTAGTAAAAAATTAAGGTATATTTATAAATCTATTTCCTTGCCATAAAAAACAGCTATGCTATAAAAAAATGAATAGAATACTTATGTTTATGAGTATATTGCAAATATAAAAGCATGAATGGTGGTGATAAAGCGACCGTCTACAATAAACGTACATTTATTAGATTAATAGTTAAAAAATCACCATATCTTGCAGCACGTTTATAAGGATTAGCATCCATGGGATGATGATAAGCTTATATTCCTTTCAATTGGTAACTGGTTGCTTTTACGTACTTGTCATTAATGACAGTTTGGGAAGGTAACTAGTTTAAAATCTATAAGAAAAGAGCAATTCCAGCGAAAAAGTGGAATTGCCAATGAGGGTATTAGTTGATTTACTTAATTAATTTTGTATGATATTCATTTTGTATAACGGAAAAATTAAGTAATTCTTTTATGATTTTTTAATACAAGGAATATAATAATCAAGAATTAAAACTTTCTGTCCATTATTCTTAGGGATTCCAAATCGTGTGTCAGTATATACTTCACATGAAAAGTAATTTTCCCAATCAACAACATATCCATTTTGATTAATTGCTTCAACTGTTAGTTGATGTGCATTAGGGTATATGTCATATTCTTCGCCCTCGATCCATGCTTTTGCAATGGTACAAGCTGGCACATAATAAAAAGCATATCCTTTAGGAACTGGAGTATTTGCATTCATAAAAAAACCCACGAGGTAAGTGAATGTTTCATCTTCACTACAAAAATCCCTCATATATCCCTCATAAGCATCTGGAGTTTCACTTGGACAATATTCGCTCATCTTTGCAAGAGTATCAAATGTACCATCAGAAAAGCATTGTTTCCATAATGAAGGGATAGTTTGATACTTTGATTGAAAAATAGGATTAAAGCTTTCGTGCTTTGTTCTTATTTCTTTTCCAATAATCTTGTATGGACCAAAATCTACAAATTCTATTTTTTTTAATGTTGCCATTTTATCATTCCTTTCATACTATATTTGAGTAATTAATTTTTCTTAACAATAGGTATCCAGATTTCATTTTGGGGATTGTGTCCTGGAGGATAATAGCACTCAATGGCAGGTAAATCAGCAAGGAAATAATTTGATGTAGGAACCCAATCGGTATATAAACGCTTCCAAGCTTTTACGATATCAGTAAGATTGGAGGCTTCAAATACTACCCATTGGCTTTCTGGAAAGGTTAATTTCTCCATACCTACAGGAGTTTCCTTTTTATAGGGAACAGCCAAGTAGTAAGAAAAATCTTTTTTCTTACCCCAATCACCATCTGATAAAATACCAAATACACCGTTTAGTGACTTTTCTTCATTCGTATCCATTAAACTAAGTAATCTTTCTGAAAAGCCATTTTGTTGAACCTCTTGCCAAATCATAGGTACTGTATTGAATGCTTTTTCAGTGTTCACATTATATTTGAAACCTACTGCTGAAAACGAATCGATTTTTTCAAATCTGTAATTCATTTCTGAACCTCCTACAATCGAGAAATGAAAAGACATACGTGGATAAGCTTTCAATTTTGCACCTGATTTACGCGCAGATGTAGGTGCAATTCCATGAAGCTCATTAAATGCACGAGTAAAGGCTGAATGAGATGTATAGCCATACTTTTGTGCAATCTCTATAACGCTACAATGATTTTGCTGTAACTCAAAAGCTGCAAGTGTTAAGCGCCTACGTCTGATATATTCAGAAAGTGGTATTTCTGTAATAAACGAAAACATACGTTGAAAATGGTAATTGGGACAACAAGCAATTTTTGCAAGCTCCTTATAGTCGATATCACATGTGATGTTATCCTCAATATAATCTATAGCTGCGTTCATTCTTTTTAGCCAATCCACATTTATCATTCCTTCCATTATAGTTTAGCAGAGAAAATAATATATTGCTTTGCAGTTGGTGTACTAAAAATGTAAAGTATATTAACTTTTAAATATCTTAATTTACACATAAATTGATTATTCAACTTTAAAATCAATTTATATTGATACTTGGCTGTAATACAACTACATCTTATCTTACGACTGTTAACTAATTATATACTTGTATTATACGAAAATTAACATGGACAATCAAACGAGTTTTACCTTTTTACGGAAAAGTAATACTGACACAATGAATAAGGCCTCCGCAGTGGCAAACTATACTAAACAACAAGAAGGAAGGTGAGAATATGTCTGAAAATACATAGCGAAAAGCAAATAGATTGGTACATGAAAAAATACCTATTGTAGCATGCATATAATCCAATCTGAAGTAAGTAAAATCAAGGATAATGCTGAATTTTAAATTAATTTTAATTGTAAGCATTTTTGAAATAGAAGGGAAAAACCAACAATAAGGATTAAACTAATAAGATGCGATTTCTTATGTTAGAATCTATAAGAAAAGAGCAAATCCAATATAAAAATGGAATTGCCCTTGAAGGTTTTATTTTATTCACCATATAAAAATGATGTAAAAATTATTTCTTTTTAACAGGTATCCAAATCTCACTAAGATAGTCTTTGCTCTGGTTATTCCCATCAGTATATAGCTCAATATCATAATCAGGTATTAATTCATATTCTGATTGTGGAAGCCATTCGCTATAAATTCTTTTCCATGTATTCTGAATAGTATAAGGCATTGGTCCGACACATTTAAACACTGCCCATGTATGTGCAGGAATCGTTAGTTTTTCAAACCCATTTGGTATCTTATCATTATTACTACATTCACAACCAATACCATAACGAAACTCTTTACATCCTGCTTTCTCTTGCTCGCAAATTCCAAGCATACCGCATACAGTCTCATGTGAACCATCTGCAAAATATTCAGACCAGAACTTAGGAATTTCTTCTGAACTGTTTTCTGATGTAAAATATCTTGTTTTCGCAATAATCGTATATTCCTGTCTTTTAACAATTTTGTAATCCATAATATTACCACCTTCCAATATAACTTTAATAAGAAGACGATTAAATGATTTTAGATTAGAACCTTCTTTTTTTGCTTGATTTGGAGTTATTCCATGAAATCTACTAAATGCTTTTGTGAAGCTTTCGGGCGTGTTATATCCGTATTTTAGAGCAATATTAATCACTTTTGTTTGCGACATTATTAACTCCTGTCCAGCCAAAGAAAGACGTCTATGTCTGATATACTCTCCAACTGTCATTCCCGTCAACAAACTAAACACTCTTTGAAAGTGAAAAGTAGATGAATAGATATGTTCTGCAATATCTTCGCAGCTCAAATCTGTAAACAAATGTTCTTCAATATAATCAATTGCGCTATTAAGACTCTGTATCCACTCCATTTAATCTCTCCTTTATACATATAATATCAATTCGTTTGATATCTTTCCTGTCACAGAATGCTTTTATTTGTCTCGTAAAAATAACCGTTACTTCACATAATTAAACAACTATGAACCAATTCTAAATATATTATACAGAAATTAACATAGACAATCAATCAACCATTCCCTTAACATATGAAAATGACATTAAATTAGTGAATAGTTTTAATAAGATTGGACTTTTTTGCTAGAGTTTAAAACATATAAGAAAAGAGCAGTCCAATTAAAATAGTGGAATTGCTCTTAACGGTTTTATTTGTATTCACGATATTCAAAGAATGCTAATTAAAATTATACTCATAATAAATGGTTGTAAAGCAGAACAATCTATAATTTAGTTATTTACTCATTACTCCAAATAAGAACTGCACTATTTGTAACTTTCTTCAATTCATTTTCTGATAAATTTTCTAAATTGCTATAATTGCCTACAAAATAGTAGTTGTCTATGCTGACAGCTCCACTTTTTTGTTCCTCAGAAATGTAATTATACGCAACAATGTATTTAGATTGTGTAGAAGAATTAAAGCTAAAGAGTTTCGAAGCTGAAGATAAGTCTATTTTTTTAAACATATGATAATCAACCTGCCTTTGATGACAGTTTGGGAAGATAACTAGTTAAGAAGCAAGTGAAATAAACGAATATAAAATCAATAAAAAAAGAGCAAGTCCAATGTGAAAAATGAACTTAGCTTTGATTGTATTAATTAACGCTTTTCTCCAACTTCATTATTATTGTTTCAATACCAGCAGGATTTTTGCCACTATCTTTATAATCTTTGAATCCAAATTGCATATATAACTTTCTTGCAGCTTCACCAGCTTTTACTTTAGAAGAAAAAGTTTGTACAAATATAGGATTTTTATTATCTAAACAATTAATTGCAGCTTTTAATAATTGATAACCATATCCTTTTCCGCGACATTTTTTTTTAACTGCCAACCAAGCTATTTCATTTTCATCTTTATTAATTGCAATTACCCCTTCAATATCATTATTAGTATTTACAAAACAAAAAGCTGATAAATTAGATATGCATTCCTTTATTCCTTTTTTAAAATCTTCACATCCAACCATTTTACCAAATAATGGTTCGACCTCTTTGGCTAATTCTAACCACGCATTGAAATCTTGATTTGTAACAAGTCTAATCATAAATGACCTCTCTTTCTTAGTTCAATGTTTTAAATGACTACGCTTATATATTATACAGAAAATTACTTGGGCAATCAACCAAGGATTACCTTTTTATGTGATATTGAAACAATGAATAGTAAGGCTTGTGCAGTGGTAAACTATACAAAAACAAGAATGAAGGTGCTAACATGTCACAAACTGTGCAAAGAAAAGAAAACAAGTTAGCAAAAGAAAAGTTACTATATCTTTTACAGCATAAAAATAATCCTGTAGACTGGTTTTCATGGAGAGTGATGAAGTATTTTCAAGAGCTTAAGCTGAAGATAAGCCTATATTTTTAAGCATAGGATATTCAACAGGTGGCAATTTCATTACTAGAATCAAATAATCTGTTGCTAAGTGATATGGATTTCTGTTTTAATATAGTAAATTAGCGAGGAAATAATATGAGAGAATTGTTTTGGAGCAATACAATATGGTATATATTGCTATTTGTAACGAGTATAGTATCTTTTGTATTCACATATCATAAATCACCAAATCGTAAGTTAAGTATGGCTTTTACTTTTTCTATTATAGGGTTGACATATCTTATAGAAATATTACTTTTGCTTGTTTTTAATGCATATACATACTATCCGGGTCTTGTAACAGACAATTTTCAAGATGCTGTTTTAGGTAACGTCTTTTCTCAAGTTTCGGTTTCAACAACAGCGGTGTTAATAGCAGTATATAATCTTTCTAATATATGGTTTCTTATATTTGCAGCAATTTATTTCACCATTGAAGAATTGTTTGTAAAGCTGGGAATATATGAACAGTTCTGGTATAAAACTATCTTTACAGTAATTGGGTACATACCGTACTGTTGGTTAGTAAAAAAATGGTACAAAAAGTTACTAGATGTACCATCCAAATATGTATATTATATTACTCTTTTCCTAAGTGTCTTTACAACCTTTGGGAATAGTATAATCACGACTTTGAAATTATTGAAAATACAAATATTCAGAATCAATTTTACTTCAGACTTATCAAGAAATCATACTTCAACAGCTGTAATCATAATGTCTTGTCTGATTATATTAATGATTGAGCTATATAAAGCTAAGCTACACTGGATACAGAAAGCCTGTGTGTTTGTCTGCTTGTTTGTTAGTGAATATGTGCTATATCGTACTGGTATCCTTTATATTAAGGAAGGGTGGACTTTTATTGTTATCATTTTACATTTACTTGGTAGTTATTTTTGGGTTAGTGTTATGAATCAGTTATTAAGTAATAATAAAAACTTGAAATAAAAGTTTAAAGAGTAATTATCTCTTATTGAGAGACAAGATAGGGATTATGAAGCTGGTATATATACACATGAAGAATTCATAAGTAATCCTAATTTGACTTAGGAAGAACAGAATGAATTATATAAAACAATTATAGATAACATTATATATACGAGATTAGATGAAGAAATAAAAGTAGAGATATATAAGACTATCAAAACGTAAATTCGTTACAAAATTTTATAAAAATAAGACTGTCATCTGACATGCTAATAAAGCTAATATAAATAATTTTTATTTCGTTATTGTTATATTTTAATACAGTGAATTAATCATAAACATTGAATTATACTGAAATTAATTGAACAATCAAACAATGATTATCTTTTTATGGCAATATAATGAATAGTCCAATTTTCCCAGTGGTAAACTATACAAAACCAAAAAAAGGAAGGTGATAACATGTTACAAACTGTGCAAGGAAAAGAAAACAAGTTAGCGAAAGAAAAGTCACCATATCTTTTACAGCATAAAAATAACCCTGTAGATTGGTTTCCATGGAGTGATGAAGCATTTTTAAGAGCTAAAGCTGAAGATAAGCCTATATTTTTAAGCATAGGATATTCAACCTGCCATTGATGACAGTTTGGGAAGGTAACCAGTTTAAAAGTGAGTAGAATCAAGGGGATAAGGTGAATTTTGAACTGAAGTGCTTTTAAAATAGAAGAGGATAATGAACACCTATGATTGAATTAACAAGATAGATTTTTGGTACATTTTAAAACTTATAAGAAAAGAGCAAGTCCCGTGTGAAAAAGTGGAATTGCCCTTGATGGTCTTAGTATCACATTTATATTCTAAATTGAGTTGAAATCAATATATCATGCTTTACTCTTCAACATATTCTAAAATATCTCCAGGTTGGCATTCTAATTCTTTACAAATTGCAGCTAATGTATTAAATCGTATGCCCTTGACTTTTCCAGTTTTTAATAAAGATAAATTAACTGTAGTTAATCCTACTCTTTGAGACAATTCATTTAATGACATTTTTCTATATGCCATTACTCTATCTAATCTAACTATAATTTTCATTACTTATCCCTCTAAATAAACATATCATTTTCAGATTGTAATTCTAATCCAAAGTGAACAATGTATGCTACACCTAGCATCATTAAGGCAGCAATAACATATTCAATTGGAAAGATTAAAATAACTACTTGAAAACTAAATCCATTTGTAGTAGCAATTCCAATTAAATTACCACAAATATCTATGATTACTTTAATGGCACCAAAGACTAAAATTTTCTTGCTAAAATTTTTAAATATTGTAACACTTTCTAATGTAAAAGGCGTTTTTTTATTTTCAATTGATTTTAAAATTGTTATAAATTCCTGTAATCCTATTAAAGTTAAAATAAATAATGGAATTGTTATAATTACTGAAAATTGATATTTTGTGACTAAAGGTATATAAACAGTTGTATTACCTAACATAAATTTTTGCCATCCGTTAAATAAATTACCGTTTATTACAAATAAACTAATGTAAGATAAAATACCTCCGACTTTTAATATTATCCTTGTAACATTTAACCATGAAATCATTTTATGTATATTCATATTACTATCACCTCATAGGTATTATATACCAAAATTTAAAATAAAACAATAAATATTTAAAATAAAACGATAATTTTAACGGTAAATTTATAATATTTTCTACATAAGCCTATATTTTTAAGCATAGGATATTCAACTTGTCATTGATGACAGTTAGGGAAGGTAAACAGTTAAGAAATAAGGAGAATAAATACTTCACCAGCAGTCTAAATTGATAGAACTATAAACAGAATATGAAATTTTGTTTACAAAAAGTAGGTTTATTTTTAGCACAAAAAACAAGTCTATATAAAAATAGACTTGTTCATAAGAAATAAGAAAATTTTTGATTCATAATTTAGGAATATTGTGTACAGAATTATTTTTGGTTATTATAGATTTATTCCTTGTTCTATTTCTTTTCTTGGATTTAATCTTGGCGTAAGAATTACTTTTTTTGATTACCATGAAAACAAAATAACCATCTATTTCCCATATCTTTACTCCACCAAATATTGATATCAATTTATTTTTATACCACTCTTTTCTTTTAGTAACCATATACATCTTTCCGCCAATAGTTAATCTGTTAAACCCCTTTTCAATAAATTCCTTTGGCACAGAAAAATCTGCATGATAAGGTGGATTTGATAAAATTAAAGAAAAATCTTTTTCATGAAAATTTTTAAATCCATCACTTTGATATAATCTAACCTCTGTAACATTGTTTAATATAGCGTTTTCTTTTGCGTGGTTAACTGCACAACTGTCTTTGTCTACCATAACTACATTAGTAGCATGTATAATTTTTGCGGCTAATATACCTACTACTCCATACCCACAACCTAAATCTAATACCTTATCATTTTTACAAAACTCTGTTACAGATAGCATTGCAAGGGTACCCTTATCGATATCTTTTGGTGAAAAAAGTTCAGTAGAAGTTTTAAATTTCATTTTAATATTACTGATTTCAGTGTTTATTATAGGTTTTTGATCCACTATATGTTCCTCCAAATTTAAAACTATTTAATCTTTTTATGAGTATTATTGAATTATAAACTAATTATATGAAAATTCATATGGATAATCAAGAAAATATTTACTTACATTCTATATTAATGCAGAAAATAGTACAATTTGAATGTTCTTCACATGAAAATTTTGCTGTCATTTATGAATGTTTAGGAAGGTAACCAGTTTTGAAGTATATAAAATCAATTGCAAATAATTTCTTGTACTATATTATACATAAATTTATGCAAGGCACCAAATTGTTTACTATCTAGAGTTTGAAATATGAATAAATTATGATTAACTATGTGGAATTTATAATTAGTTTAACCTAATTATTACATTTAATGAGATTTTATAATATATTAGAAATCAACTCTATACCAACTATTTCTTTGACTTACAAAAATCCTATTAGTTATATGAATAGTCCAACTTCTGAAGTGGTAAACTATTACAAAAACAACAAGAAGGAAGGTGCTAACATGTCACAAACTGTGCAAAGAAAAGAAAACAAGTTAGCAAAAGAAAAGTCACCATATCTTTTACAGCATAAAAATAACCCTGTAAACTGGTTTCCATGGAGTGATGAAGCATTTTTAAGAGCTAAAGCTGAAGATAAGCCTATATTTTTAAGCATAGGATATTCAACTTGCCATTGGTGTCATGTGATGGAAAGAGAATCATTTGAGGATGAAATGATTGCTGAGATTTTAAATGAAAATTTTGTAGCAATTAAAGTAGATAGAGAAGAAAGACCAGATATCGATACTGTTTACATGAATGTATGTCAAATTATTAGTGGAAGTGGTGGATGGCCACTTAATATATTTCTAACACCGGATAAAAAGCCATTTTATGCAGGAACCTATTTTCCAAAAGAAAGCAGATATGGCATAACTGGACTTGCAGATTTGCTTAAAAACATAGCAAAGTTATGGAATGATAACAAAGATGAGTTATTAAATAAAAGTAACGAGATAACAAATTTTTTAAAAGCACAGCAAAAAGGTAATGAGCAGAGTGAGATAGAAAAAAATGTATTTGATAAAACTTTTGAACAATTTTTAGATGAATATGATAATGAATATGGTGGTTTTGGAGATGCTCCTAAATTTCCCTCAGCTCATCAGTTATTATATTTGCTGCGATATTATAAGTTTTATAATAAACAAGAAGCTTTTAACATGTGTTTAGATACATTAAAGAGTATGTATAAAGGTGGAATTTATGATCATATTGGTGGTGGTTTTGCTAGATACTCTACTGATAAAATATGGTTAGTGCCTCATTTTGAAAAAATGTTGTACGATAATGCATTGTTACTTATGGCTTATACTGATGCATACGCAATAACAAAAGACTGCTTATATAAAGATATAGCTAAAGAGATAGTACAGTTTGTTTTAAGAGATATGACCGATGAAAAAGGTGGATTTCATAGCGCTATAGATGCTGATTCAGAGGGTGTTGAGGGGAAATATTATGTTTGGTCCTATGATGAAATAATCGAAATCTTAGGTGAAAGTGATGCAAAGATGTTTAGCGACTTTTACGGTATAAGCAAGAGAGGTAATTTTGAAGGATCTAATATTCCTAACCTAATAAAAAAAGACATAACTGAGTTTAATGATCCCAATATTAAAGACAAACTGAATAAATGTAAAAATAAATTGCTTCAATATCGAACTAAGAGAATTGCTCCACATAAGGACGACAAAATTCTTACAGCTTGGAATGGGTTGATGATTGCTGCACTAGCAAATGCAGGTAAAGTTCTAGAGGAAAAGAGTTATATAGAAATGGCAGAAAAAGCAATTAAGTTTATTGAAAACAATTTATTTAGGGATGATGGAAGATTACTAATAAGGTTTAGAGAAAACGAGTCTAAAAATTTAGCATTATTAGATGATTATGCTTTTTTAGTTTGGGGATTGATAGAAACTTATGAAGCAACTTTAGAAACAAAATATTTAGATATCGCATTAAGGTTAAACAGTGATATGATAAATATATTTGAAGATAGTGAAAACGGTGGATTCTTCTTATATGGCGAAGATAATGAAATTTTAATAATGAAACCAAAGGAAATATATGATGGTGCAATGATGTCAGGTAACTCAGTTGCTGCTTATAATTTATTAAGATTATCTAGAATGATTGATGATTCGTTGATAAAAAATTATGAAGCTTTATTGATGAATTTTTCTACTGATATTAACAATTCCCCAAGACATACTAGCTTTTTGTTAATATCATTGATTTACTATTACAATAAATCAAGAGACATTGTTATAGCTTCAAGTAATATAGATAAGCCAGTAAATGATTTCATCAATCAAATAAATAAAGAATTTAGTTCATATTTTACTTTGCTACTTAACAATGATTCTATGAAAGATTTAAATAAGGAAATGGTAAATAAAAAGATGATTAATGATAAACCTACTGTTTATATATGCGAAGGATTTTCCTGTATAGAGCCTTCAACAGATTTAAATAAAGTACTGGATAATATTTCAAACACAGATTATTCATAGAAAATTATGAGCAGAGAACTGAAATATTTGATTTTATGTGAGTCGATTACTCATGAGTAGAGAACAGAAATCTATAAATCACTTACTCATAGGAATGAAATGAGTAGTGAGTTATATATTAGAGAATGAATATTAGGTGTAATTTACGCTTACTTCTAGGAAGTAATTGAATAGGAGATTCAATAATAATATTCTTCTTGGTATGAGATATTCGTTGAATTCTCAACATACATATTTTTCAAAGCTATATAAATAATCAGGGTTGAATTAATAAAATAATGGTCTATTTTTATCAAACCTAAATAATTAGGTTGATGAAGATAGACCATTATTTATTATTGTATATTTTTATTATTCAACTAAATTATTCAAAAATATATTTAAACTATTGTAAAATAACTGAGAACATTTCAATAATTATAAAAACATAATATACCATTAGTATCAATATGAGTATCAAATTAATAAATACTCCAACAAGCACCATTGACTTGATAATAATTATTATTTATAATGGCATAAATGATATGAATTATCATTATCATAAACTAAGGAGGTTGTTATGAAAAAAATATTTATTTTAGTACTTATTGGAATTATGGTTTTAAGTATTGTTGGTTGCCAGAAGAATGATGAAAAGGTGGTAAATATATATACAGATAGGCATTATGATACAGACCAAGCATTATATGATGCATTTACTGATGAAACTGGTATTCAGGTTAATGTAGTAAAAGCAGCATCAGATGAATTATTAGAACGTTTAACTACTGAAGGTGAGGATACAGAGGCAGATTTAGTTATTACATCAGATGCAGGGCGTTTATATAGAGCTCAAGAGAAAGAATTGTTAAAACCAATTGAGTCAAAAGTAGTTGATTCAAATGTACCACAAAATTTAAGAGAAAGTAATAATAATTGGGTGGCTTTAACAATGCGTGCTAGAGTTATAGCATATTCAATCGACAGAGTTAATCCTACAAATTTATCAACATATGAAGCTTTGACTGAGCAGCAATGGAAAGGTAAAGTTCTTGTAAGAAGTTCAGGTAATATATATAATCAATCATTATTAGCATCGTTCATCTCATTAAATGGAGAAGAGAAAGCAACTGAGTGGGCAGAAGGTTTGGTTAATAATATGGCTAGAACGCCAGAAGGTAACGATAGAGATCAGATGAAGGCAGTTGTTGCTGGTGAAGGTGATGTTGCTATAGTTAATACTTACTATGTAGGTAAGTTATTAAATTCAGCTGATGAATATGAGGTAGAAGTAGGAAAACAAATAGGCGTATTTTTCCCTAATCAAGAGACAAATGGCACACATATTAATATTAGTGGAGCTGGTCTTACTAAGCATGGAAAGCATTCAGATGAAGCAATAAAGCTTATAGAATATTTAACTGGTGAAAAAGCTCAGTATGATTACGCTAATGCAAATTACGAATATCCAGTAAACCCTAATGTAGAACCTTCAGATTTATTGAAGAGCTGGGGTGAATTTAGTAGACAGGACATTGATTTATCACTTCTTGGTAAATACAATAGTGATGCAGTAAAAATATTTAACAAAGTTGGTTGGAAATAATGAGTTGTAATTTTAGGAGACCTAGTCTCCTTTTTTCAATAACTACTATTATTATATTATTAATATTGTTACCAACTTTAGCTTTGTTCAAAGGAATCTTTCAACCTGTAACTGAATCATGGATTCATATTAAAACATATTTATTAAATCAATATATTATGAATTCTTTGATATTAGTTATTTCGGTTGGGATTATTACAGGTATAATAGGAACATATTTATCATGGAGTTTAACTCAATATAAATTTAAGGGTAATAGTTTATTAACAACTTTACTTTTTATACCAATGGCAATACCACCTTATATTGCAGGATATATTTATAATGGTATATTTAATTATACTGGAACATTAGAAAGAATTTTTAGAGCTTTAAGTCTACAGCCAATTAGAATTGATATTCTATCAACAGGTGGTGTAATATTTGTATTTAGTCTATTCTTGATGCCATATGTTATTCTAGCTACAATATCTTTTTTTTATAAATTGCCTGATAGTTATTTTGAATCATCAATACTTTTAGGTAAAACTCCAAGACAGACTTTTTTTAAGGTAATTTTACCAATGAGTAGGGGTGCAATTATTGGTGGTATAGTATTAGTAGTACTTGAAGTCTTAAATGATTATGGTCTAGTAAAATATTTTGGTGTTCCAACATTTAGTACAGCAATTTATTCAACATGGTTCGGATTAGGAGACATTCAAAGTGCAATTAGACTAGCATCTAATCTTATGATTATTGTGTTCATCATTTTAGTTACTGAACAATTATTAAGGGGAAAAGGACGTATCAGTCAGCCTAGAGCATTAGTGAAATCTTCATTAAAGAAAGAACCAAGTAAAATATATAAAATTGTTTTTTATTGTATCTATAGTTTTTATATGATTTTAAGTGTCATTATTCCAATTGCACAATTAATTTATTGGAGCATTCTAGCTTCTAATAATATAATCTTAAAAGGATTATCAAAGCTTATATTTAATACATTATTTTTAGCAGTTATAGTTACAATATCTGTATTAATTTGCGGACTAATTATCGGAAATTATAGTAGATTAAGCAAATCATTTTTGAGAAAAATTTATTCTAGGGTAGTGATTCTTGGATATTCTGTTCCAGCTTCAATTATTGCTGTAGCTGTTATGATATTTTTTTTAAGTATTGATAGAGGGTTAACTCGTATTTATGAATTTCTTGACTTTAAAAATTTGTTTCTGACAAGTAGTATTATCATACTGATTTTCGCAATGATAATCAGATTCATGGCTATAGGATTTAATAATATAGAATCGGGATTTAATAAAATGGGCATTAAGTATTATGAAGCATCAAAACTACTTGGTAAAAGTGATTGGGTCACATTTTTCAAAGTAGATTTACCAATCTTAAAGCCAGCTATAATAAGTGCTGTTATCTTAATATTTGTTGATGTGTTAAAAGAATTACCATTGACACTTATTTTAAGACCCTTTAATTTTGATACATTAGCGACTAAAGTTTATACTTATGCTGGTGATGAAATGATTCACGAAGCTTCTGTTTATGCATTAGTTATAGTTTTAGTAAGTGTGATTGCACTAACAACTTTACAATTTTTACAAAAGGAGAAAGTAAAATGATAAAACTTAATAATATTGTTTTTAAATATGATAATACTAATGTTCCAATATTAAATAACGTATCATTTGAATTGAATAAAGGAGAAATTATGGCAGTTGTTGGTCCAAGTGGGGGTGGAAAATCAACGTTATTAAGAATTATATCTGGTTTAGAACAACCTTTTTCTGGTAGCATAGAAATTAATCAAAAAATGGTATTTAACAAGGTAACTAATGTAAAACCTGAGAATAGAGGAATAGGCATGGTATTTCAGGATTATGCTTTATTTCCACATATGACAGTTGAAAAAAATATTGCTTATGGTGTTGACCATATACCTAAAAAAGAAAGAAAATTAAGAATCGAAACAATGCTTGAATTGGTAAATTTAAAAGGTTATGAAAAAAGGTATCCACATCAACTTAGTGGTGGTCAACAACAGAGAATTGCTCTTGCAAGAGCTTTAGCTCCTAAGCCTAAAATTTTACTATTAGATGAACCCTTTAGCAATTTAGATACAGAAATGCTAGAAAAGGTACGAAATGAATTGTTTGAAATTATTAATTTCACCCAAATTACGACAATTATGGTTACTCATAATCCAGAAGATGCTAAGACAGCAGATATAATATTGAGGCTTGTATCTGGTAAAATGAGTATCGTGTAAAGCAAATGAATATTATTTAAAATCCTACTAATATATCGATAAGTTGTGGTCAATGAATTACAAATAAGATAAATTTATAATTCTAATTAATAAATTTTATTATGCAAGTTGTAGGGCTATGTTATTTAGTCAAAAAGTTATTATTTCTAAAACTAGAAAGAAATTGTGTTTGACATTTATCAATAATAACATATTTATAAGCCATGCATATAATGTTAGTGAGAACAAGCTTAACAAGCATTTGTAATACTAATCATTAAGCATTATAATAAAGCTTTTAACAGTTATTTCGAATGCATATTAATGTAAATTTACTCAAAAATAATATTTTATTATTAAAGTCGAAATAAGGGGGATTTTTATGGATAATATGAACGCTAATAGTGACTGCATTAAAAGGAAAGATAGAAAATGTATGTATAGTATGGAATCAATGAATTGCATGCATTCTATGTATAGTATGGAATCGATGAATTGTATGCATTCAATGAACTGTATGCATTCAATGAACTGTATGTCATCAATGAACTGTATGCATTCAATGAACTGTATGTCATCAATGAATTGTATGCACTCTATGAACTGTATGTCATCAATGAATTGTATGCATTCTATGAACTGCATGTCATCAATGAATTGTATGCATTCTATGAACTGTATGTCATCAATGACATCCATGCATTCTATGCATGGGATGACTTGCATGACTCCTATGAAATAAATAGAAGTAGCTGATAGTTTACTATAAGACTATCAGCTTTATTAATACCTGAAATTGAGTATTTACTATTCTAGATATATTCACCAAATAATTGATTAATTGGATTTAGAGAATATTGTTCTTTTACCAGCTTATATATTTTTTCTGTTGAAGAATATAAACAATTATTTTTCAGCTTACATTTTTTACAATCCCAGCAATTCATTTGACCATACTGCTTTAGAATTTGCTCTTGATTTCCAAAATCAGTTATTACACCATTAATGATAGGTAATGGATAGAAAATTCTTAAAATTTTTATAGCATCTTGCTCGTCAATATCATCAATTTTTGTTCCGATATAATCTCTTGCACATCTATAATAAGTTTTTTCAAGCTTGTTATATGAGTTTTGCTGCATATGGTCAATAAATTTATTGATTGTTTTGTGTGCACTTTTGAAATCACCTATTTTATAGCAAAGTGCAGTAATAAATAAATCAATTTTTGCATAATACCATGGAAATATATTTTTAACTGGAAGATTTAAAAATTGAGTAATAGAAGCATCTTTGTTATAATTTACAGTTTCAAAAAAATTTATTATTGCTTCTATTTCTATATCAGAAATATTTTCTAAATTCCTTATATATTTTTTTATTCTATTGTACTTTGAATAGCTATCTATTGCATCAATATCATCAAATTCTTCAATTTCGCTAAAACCTGGTACAATGATATGAAAACTTGGGAAACCTAAAAAAGATACATTTCTTATAAAAATATCATATCCCTCAGATATCAATAAATTTGTTAAATAGTTTAATAGCTCTTTGTTATTTGATACATTAAAATTCTTAAATTCACAAAATTCATAACTAAATTTTGTGTCAAACATTTCAGCGGGATAAAAGCCACATCCGTTAACAAGGATGCCCATAATATTATTCTTTTCATTATAAATATTTGGTTTATATGCGTATTCTTTTACACCTTTCATATTTTTTATATCCTGCCCTTGTAAAAGTTCTGTCAATGTTCTTTCAATAGCTACTTCAAACATTGGGTGAGCTCCAAACTTGATAAAATAAGTTTGATCATCCTTATTAATATAAATAACACCTATTACAGGATATCCTTTTTCTAAAGAGCAATCTTTTACAATTATTTCATAATTTCCGCTAGATTCTAATTGTGATATCATAGCTTTAATTCTTGGATAATTATCTAGGTAATTTCGGGGAATAGTTGGTGGTGTAATTTTATTCTGAATTATTTCTTTATTAACATGTCTTTCGAAAACTTCAGATA
The DNA here is from genome assembly GCF_001559865.1 of Abyssisolibacter fermentans. NCBI lineage: Bacteria > Bacillati > Bacillota > Clostridia > Eubacteriales > Clostridiaceae > Abyssisolibacter > Abyssisolibacter fermentans. The sequence continues at coordinate 2,592 of NZ_LOHE01000051.1, read as the reverse complement.
ATCCTTGTACCAGAGCTTCTTCTTCTGTATTACCACCGCACATACCATTAGATACATACATCTTAGAAATCATTTTAATTGGAATATAGGATAGTTTATTGTTATTTATATTTAGATAAGGTAATGATATAAAATCAGAAGGTATTTTTTCATAAGAAACTAATTGCCACTTTTCTAATAGTTGTTTCTTGTCAGAGTCAGTATTTATACTAGATAATTGTTTTTTTATCCAATCTTCATCACTATCTAGGAGATCCTGTAGCTTAAAGAATTTTTCATCTGGAGCATAATAAAAGCCTTGATATTCTAATGCTTCTTTACTTAAATCTGCATTTAATCTAAAGAAAGATTGATTTTGTAATCGTTCCATAAGTTCACCATAGGCACTTGCCAGTGCATATTGGTATGATGTGCCTTTTCCGTTAGTACCTATATTAGTATTAGTAATTTCTAAATTTATAGAATAAAAGTTCTCAGCAGAATTTTGCCAACCTATTTCAACTGCCAAAATTCCTAAATCTGAAAGTATATTTCGAATATTAGTTATTGTTTTAATAGGTAGAGCATCTTTATATTTTCTATTACTGAAGGTATCCATTCTAATCCCCCTTGTATAATATAGTCATAACATTCAATAGAAAACTCTCTATTATTATAACGAACATTAAGACAAATCTTTTTATTAACATTCTGATTATTCTGCCCAACATGGCATTCATTTCACTTCTAAACTAAGTTTTCTATTACGTTAAAATTGAAACCAATACAGTTAAATATTTTGATATAATATCTCCTGAATAGAAGATAGATGTAATCCCCCTGGGAAGGACTCTATCGAGTCATTATTACCCGTGAATTAGCGTATCATTCCATCAGTGAGAACTCTATGTTTAGCTGGTTGGGTTTCCAATTTGGAACTACCCGTGTCACAAACAAGGTTATAGAATTACTGATAGAAATGGAATTTCTATTCTATCTCAAAAATAAAGGAGATTATAATCATGAGTAAATTTTTTTATAGACCAACAGTCGGAATTGATGTATCAGCAGATTTTTCAGTAGTAGCAATACTTGCACCTGACGGTGAAACTTATAAAAAGCCCTTTTAAATTATCCATAATAGAAATGGTTTTGATTACCTAGTAGCTCAAATAAAAAAAGCGGAAGAAGAGTTTAACATGAAAACTGGCATTTTCATGGAATCTACTGGTGTTTATCACCTTACTCTTTTCCACTTCCTTAAAGATAAATTTGAAACATTCATCTTTAATCCACTCATTACTAATAGTAACAAAAATAGTGGAATAAGAAAAGTAAAAAATGATAAAACTGATGCAATATCCATTGCTAAAATAGGTAAATTTCAAAATGTAAAATGTTCTTGTGCATTCGATGTTGAAATTTATACTCTAAAATCGCTTTGTAGAGACTACTATAAGTTAACAGATACCAAATCTACTTACAAGAAAAAACTATCTACTGATTTAAGGGTAATTTTCCCTGGTTACAGCTCTGCATTCTCAAAAATTACTGGTAAAACCTCTTTAGCTATACTTAAGAAATACAACAATCCACAATCTATTATTGATGCCGATAAAAACGCCTTAATAGAACTTATTTCTACGACTTCAAGAAAAGGCTTAGGTTATAGCGAAAAACTTTATCAAAAGCTTATCGAGATTTCCAATGAAGCTATCTATATGGGTATTCACTCACCAGGATTATACGTTAAAATAACTAATACAATTACTCTAATAGAAACCTTAGAAATACAACTAAATATTTTATTAAAAGAAATCCATTCTCATATAAAAAGCGGTAAGCTTCCTGAAGTATTTATAAAAAATATTGAATTAATATGTTCAATTCCTGGTATTGGTGAATTAACAGCAATAACCATAATGAGTGAGATTGGTAACATCAAAGGATTTCTCAAACCTAAACACTTAGTCGCGTTTTTTGGTTTAGATCCCTCTGTAAACCAATCTGGTAAATTTAATAGCAATCAAAACACCATGTCTAAACGCGGAACTAAAATTGGACGTCGAGCATTGTATGCTGTTGCATTGGCCTCTATCCGCAGTACTAGAAATGGTAAGCCTATAAATGAAATTCTACTTAAGTATTACAAAGAAAACCTCAAAGGTAAAAAGAATAAAGTAGCTTTAGTTGCTATTATGAGCAAATTAACGAGATACATATTCTCCATTCTAAAAAATCAGAAACCTTACGAGATTAGAGATCCTAGGATACATGAGAAAATGTACCTACAAAATCACTCTAAATCAGTAGCCTAATCGGCTTAAATTTATAAAATCCTTTTAAGCTATTGTTCGTATATTTCTAATAGCTAGCTTTGCTATACCCAAATTTCATTTTCTTTTTTCCTTAAAAAACTATTGACTATTACTAGCTGGTCTTTATTAAATACTGTTTAGTTAGTTGTAATACGCTATACTTCTAATAAATACTATATTTAAATGTATTGAAGAAAAAATAATATTACATGTAGAAAACTGTATATTTGTGATTAAATAAAAAAATTACTACTCATAAAATACTGATTAGAAGATAATCCCTGATTATTCATAT
>NZ_LOHE01000050.1 GCF_001559865.1 Abyssisolibacter fermentans | reverse complement strand
ACTACTATTATGGAAGTTTTTATACATAAATAAACTAATCACTATTTATTCAATATACTAAACATTTTATATAACGTATATTTATATAGTTATTTTAATAAAAATTTTTCTATATTTAAACTACGCTTCTACTAATTATTAACGCTTTAATATAAATTTTTCCCTTCAAAACTCACTTCCGTTATTTTTGAAAGTTCTGTACTTGCTACTGATGCTATTATTTCATCAGTAAGAGTAATTAAATAATCTCCTATTTGAAGTATGGTTTCTCCTTTTGGAATTAACTCCGTATTTCCTCTTTTTACACCAACAATCAAACACTTTTCTGGCCAGTCAATTTCTCGAATCATTTTACCTTCTGCACGGGATCCAAGACAAACAACGTTTTCAATAATAACTTTTGTATCTGCATCACTCTTATATTTATGACTTTTATTTCTGATCATTACTTCAAGCAGTGACTCATAAATAGGTTCTGAATTTAGCAATTCTGCAACAATATATGCAATAATAGATATAAACGCTAATGATAATAAATGTGTTAAAGACCCTGACATTTCACTTACTAATATACATCCTGTAATAGGTGCTCTAACTATTGCAGTAAAATATCCTGCCATAGCTAGAATTATCATATTTTGTACAAATATTTCATTGAATCCAAAGTACATATGAAGAATATCTGCATATATATTTCCTGTTAATGCTCCAAGCACTAACAATGGCAAGAAAATCCCACCTGGTGCTCCAGAGCCATATGAGATCATCGAAAAAATGAATTTTATACATAATAACACTAATAAAAATTTAATTGTATAATTTCCTACAGACAATTTTTCGACCAATGCATGCCCTCCACCTAATACCTCTGGTAAGATAAACATAAGAATTCCCGCAAAAATAAAAGGAATAAATTTTTTGTATTTTGATGGTATCCATGTCTTTTTGTTGTAATATTTTTGTGTCTTGAGTAAAGTAGAATTATAAAAAGCACCAAAGATTCCTACAATAATCCCAAGTATTAATATGTATGGATAGTAGTTTAATGGTAATGGCTTAAGACCAGTAAAATCAAAAGCTGAATTCAGTCCAATAAAACTCTTTGCTACAAAGTCAGCCGTAACCGAAGCTGTTAAAGCAGTAATCAATACAACAGGAGAAAAATTTTTATGAAGTTCTTCTAGTGAGAACATTACACCTGCCAATGGAGCATTAAATGCTGCTGCAAGACCCGCACTTGCTCCCCCTGTAACAAGAAATTTTTCTTCAAGCTTTTTTCTGTTAAATAATTCACTAACTCCTTTTCCTACTGCAGCTCCAAGCTGTATTGAAGGACCTTCTCTCCCAAGAGAAAGACCAGACCCTATAGCTAGTATTCCTCCTGTAAATTTACAGATTAATACTTTAGCCCAACTCATGTCCATTTTTCTTGCAAGGAATCCTTCAACTTGTGGAATTCCACTCCCTTTGATTAAAGGCACTTTATGCATCATATAATTTATTATAATTGCTATAATTATCAATACTGCAAACCACATTACAGCGTAAATAGTACTTTGTTTACCATAATCAATAACATAATACGTAATTTTGCCTGCTTGAGTGAGTATTAATCTATATGCAACAATAAGCATACCTGTAATTATTCCTACAAGTATGCTTTGAATCACAAGTTTTAGTTTTAAGTTGTGCCTGTGGAGCAAAGTTTGTTTTGTTCTATTGTCGTATTTTTGCATAATATTCACCTTCTACTATTTTTATGTACAAGTTTCATTATAAAGCTTACCCTTCCATTTGACAAGATTATTCACTCATAATTATCATAAATGAAAACAAATAAACTCAAGAACCAAACAAGGGGACGGTTCATTTGTTTGAAATTTTTAGCGTAAATCTTATTATTTTTACACTTTCTCTATATTATATCAATTGATATACTGTTAATTAAATACTACTAAAAAACTATATTTATCAATAGCGCTCTAAGCAGACGTTAAAATTTGTACATATATTCATTCGTCTATAACTGAACCACTATCAAAATTTCAACACTACCTGTAAATATCCAATTATAAGGGACGTAAGCATTATGTTCTTTATTTTTTCTTTTGAAGTATGTAAACTATAACTGCTAAACAGAAAGTAATTAGCTATTCAATTTATAATTCTTATTTTGACACATAAAAACAACCTCTACTGTTAGTCCAGTAGAGATTGTTTTTTAATAGTTATGTCAGAAGCATTAATCATGTTATATTAATACCCAAATAGTTCTAACTAAATTATAAATATTTTTTTATTTCATCTTTTGAAAGAAGTTTACCCATCATTTTTACCTGCTCATCAACCACCAATGCTGGTGTACTCATTACTCCATAACTCATTATATCTTTGATATCCTGTACTTTTTCAATAGTTGCATCAAGTCCCATTTCTTTTACTGCTTCTTTAGCATTAGCCTCTAACTTTTTACATTTTGCACATCCTGAACCTAAAATTTTAATTATCATATTATATTCCTCCTATTATTCATTAATAAAATACTAAATTTCCCATTATCAAACCTACTACGCCAGATAATAAAACTACAAGACATATATAGGTTAATGTCTTTTTTATTCCCATTACTTTTGAAATAACAATCATATTTGGTAAACTAAGTGAAGGACCTGCTAATAATAAAGCAAGAACAGGACCTTTATTCATCCCAAGTTCCATAAAACTATTTACAATTGGTACTTCAGTTAACGTTGCAAAATACATAAATGCACCAAATACTCCCGCAATTAAGTTAGAACCAATTGTATTGTTACCGACAAACTTAACCATAAATGTTTCAGGTATAATTGCAGTTAACACACCTGCTATAAATACTCCTACAATAAATAGTGGTACTATTTTTTTTGCTAAAATCCATGTCTCACTGCACCAATTGAGAAGTTCTTGTTTTTTAAAGTATAAAAATAGTACAACAACTAGTGTAACAAAGAAAACAATTGTAAGAATTGGATGCTTTACACCTGAAATAAGTATTGCAAGTAATATAATGAAAAAAATTAAATTTTGCCACCAAGTTCTTTCATTTTCTTCTTGTATATTAAACATATTTTCATTTGGGTCAATCTCTTCACCCTTTTGATACAAAATAGACATTACTAAGCCAATGATAATAGATAACACAATAGCTGATGTAACTCTAGCAAATCCAATTTCTGTACCGATAAGTTTGAATGTAAAAATAATCGCTAAAACATTAATTGCTGGTCCGGCAAATAAGAATGTAACTGCTGGTCCTATTCCAGCACCTTTTTTTCTTATACTCGCAAACATAGGTAATACAGAACAGGAACACACAGCAAGAATAGCTCCTGAAACTGATGCAATAGCATATGAAATATATTTTTTAGCATTAGGACCAAAATATTTCATTACAGCACCTTTGGACATAAAAGTAGAAATCGCTCCTGATAGGAAAAATGCTATAATAAGAGAAATAACCCTAGCTATAGTTAAATAATCAACTAATGCTTGCCATCCTGATAATAGAATATTCAATTTTCACCCTCCATTTTATTTAAAATACATTAAAATTTATTTTAAATACAGGATTAGGTACCACACCAACCACATGAGCAATATCTTCTCATCATTCCTCACCTACTAATAAAATACCATATTTTATCAATTGTTTTAAAATGCCACTAAAACTCTTTAGTTTTTACCTAAATTTTCGTTTGTAGAATTTTCGCATTTGCAACTATTTAAATACATATTTTTTAGTTTGATTTTTTCAACATCTTTTTTTAATTGCGGATAGTTTTCTATATTTTGTGCAATCTTTTCTATAATGCTACTTAAAACTGGATCTTGTAGATTTAATCTGTAAGAAACAAACTGTTCTTTTCTACAATCCTTTACAAATCCCATATCCCGAAGTTTTGTCAAATGTTTTGATACTTTAGGTTGAGACAATTCAAGTATTCCACATATTTCACATACAAAAAGCTCCTGATAATAAAGAACTATCATTATTCTTAATCGATTTTGATCAGAAAGCATTTTGAAAAATTTATTTAATTCATCCATCCAATCCCTCTTTCATGTTATATACGCATATTAGCATATGACTATAATAACATAATACTCCTTTTTAACTGGATTGTCAAATTAAGGCTATCTAAATTTATATCAAGTTATTTATTTTTATTTGAAATTCTTACTTAACAATCACAACTACAACCACAATTAGTAGAATTTTTCCCTTGTATATCTCCTACATACAATATTGCTCCCACTGGACATAAATTACCACATCCATGACATCCATGAACACAACCATTAGGATTTTCCACTATTGGACGTCCTTCTTTATCTAGTTTATATACGCCGTTGTTGCATTTATTATAACAAGCTTTACATACAATACATTTCTCATAGTCAATTACTGGGTACCATGTTTTTGACATAATATCACTTCCTTTAATTTTAATCTATCTTAAACCCAGATTGTTCATAGAAAATTAAATACCTTTTATAAATGAACCTCATTCTTCGAATGAATAAGCGGCAAATCAGAAACTCATTCCAAGAATGAGTAAGCGATTCACATAAAATCATAGATTTTAGTTCTCTGCTCATGATTAGAAGAATGTCCATTAAATTCTCGACATACCAACTCGGTATGCCTTCGAATTCATTGAAATCTTCTAATTCAGAAACCTACAACATATTATTCAAAGTTATACGAATAATCAGGGTTAATAATAGCAAAACAACTATTATATTTTTTACTATTATTTAATCATTGGCTTAAAATTTTCTTTATATTTCTAAATTAACAAATGTGCAATGCCATTAAATAAATACCCAACCAATATGATAGCAATACCAGTTATACCAACAAAAACTCCGATTAATTTAGGCTTAATAACTTTTTTTAGTAAAATCATCTCAGGTAATGATAACGCTGTTGTAGCCATCATAAATGCAAGTGCTGTTCCTATACCTACACCTTTTGTAATTAACGCTTCTGCAATTGGTATAGTTCCTAATGCATTTGAATAAAGAGGTATTCCAAAAACAACACCTATTAATACACCTATAGGATTGTCTTTTCCCGCATATTGCGCTAATAGTTTTACAACATCACCATTCTCATCTAAGCCATGTATAAATGCGCCTATACCTATACCAATAAGCAAGAATATCCACACTCTTTTGATAATATCTTTAACATTATCAATAGCAAAATGTATTCTTTCTTTATGGCTTATTTTTTCAATGTCTACCTCTCCTAATTTAATTTTATAGACATATTCTTCTACTTGATTTTCCATTTTCAATGAGCCAATAAATATACCTCCAACAACACCAACCATCACACCTGTAATCACATATACTAACGCAATTTTCCAACCAAATGAGGCAAGTAGTATAGCAAATGCGGCTTCATTTACAATAGGTGAAGTTATTAAAAATGAAAATGTAACACCTAATGGTATACCAGCTTCAACAAAGCCAATAAATAAAGGTACAGATGAACAAGAACAAAATGGTGTAACTATACCAAGTAATGATGCCATTATATTTCCTTTTACACCACTAAATCTCTCCAGAATTTTTTTTGTCCTCTCTGGTGGAAAATAACTTCTGATATATGATATTGAAAAAATCATAATACCTAAGAGAATAATGATTTTTATCGTGTCATAAAAGAAAAAATGTACACTTGAACCTAAATGTGTTTCCATAGATATATTTAATATATTTTCAACGAATAATTTTACTAAATAATCTAACCAACTAAACATTTAAATCAACTCCTTCATAATTAATCAAATTTTTTTCTATATATATTACATTGATTTGAATATATTTCTTTATCAACCAATCTTTCACTATCCTCGCTTAACTGTGGATAGTTTTCGATATTATTTACAATATTCATAATCAAATTTGAAAGGACATCATCTTTAATTTTTAACGAATAAAAAATAAATTGCTCCTTCCTTTCATCACTAACAAATCCCTTATCTCGAAGTTTTGCCAAATGTTTTGATACTTTAGGTTGTGAAAGTTCTAAAACACCACAAATTTCACATACACATAACTCTTGCTGTGCTAGTAGTGTAACTATTCTAAGCCTAGTTTTATCTGACATTATTTTGAAAAAGCTTGTAAGTTGGTTCATAGCTATCTCCTTTCTACTGGATTTATTAGTTAATTCTTATATACCCATATGTGTATATAAGAATTATATGCTACAGTTCTTTAATTGTCAACCAAAAAAGAAAGAAAAAAACATACTCTTTCGGATACACTTTTCTTACACTTCATTATAAATAAAAATTTTGCTCAGCTAAATCAAACTAATAATTTTCATAACAAATTCCTACAAACAACCATACATGTTTTCTACATATATTTTCAAATATTCTTCATATCGTAGCTAAAACTTTCTTCCACCTCTTATGATAATAACAACCTTTTGCACTTATACAAACATGGGAAACATTCAGGCTGCTTACCCCAAATACGTATACACCTGATTGTAGCATAAATAAATTGGACTGCTTTCCATATAGCTACCTAAAGTCAAGTATTTCATGGGAAATTTTTCCAAATAGTATGATTATAAGAAAAAACTTAAAAGTATAAAGTAAGTCCATAAATTTCTCTTGATAACCAAAGGTAAAAATGGTAAAATTTGAGTATGTATTTGTAAATTAATATGCTATTCTGCATAATTAAGTAAAATCAGTAATTTAATCCGGAAATTTCGGTTTGAATTTATATGTTCAGTTTGCTGAACAACAACTAAATCTTAGAAGAGAGGTGCTCTTATGAAAAAAAGGAATTTTAGAAATCTTTTATCATTACTTCTTGCATTTACTATGATTTTTGGCACAAGTACAATGACACTCGCAAGCAATACAAACAACAAATCGTCTAACACAGCAAGTAAATCTGTATATTCAGAATTACAAACATCCTACAATGATATTATTAATTACTCAACTTCTAATAATATTCCGTTAAATATGTCCTTAGAAGAATTTATTGACGGATATGATACTACGCAATATAGCAGCGTAAAGGATTATACTGATGCTTATTACAATCTACTGCAGCCTAATAATAATAACATCAGAAGCAGTTCTTCTATTGGCGATAGTTTATGGCAATATAATACTGGAACTTCTTTGCCTCAAAAGGCGAACTATGACAAATATGATTTATTAAATGTTTGCCAAAAGGGCGACATCATTTATGAATCTAAGGGCGGTTTTGGTATAACTGGTCATACTGCCATTGTTGAGGGTATTTTCTATGATAGTACACAAAACCAATACTACATTAGAATTATAGAAGCAATTACTGATGGTGTAGTAAGAAGTGTACTAGATGATGATAGGGTTGATGTAAAAGATGTTACTATTTACAGAGTAAAAGATGCAAGTTCCTTAGACAAAACTAATGCGCTTTCATTCTGTAAAGAACAACTCGGCAAATCTTATTGTTTGGATTTTCAAAAAGACACAAGTGAATATGAAGAAGATTGGTATTGTTCAGAGTTGGTATGGGCAGCATATAAAAATCAAGATATTGATATTGAAACATCTGGATGGCTTAATGAACCAGGCATAACTCCTAGAGATATCACAAGAAGCTCTGAGGTAGAAAATATCAGTTTCGCTAAATAACCCATAAAAAAATAGCTTTCTTATTAAGCTAAAAACATGTTAGGTGCAATTTTAAAAAGCATTAACAATCTAAAGATGATTTCTATATGATCAGGGATCATCTTTTTAAGTTTCATGATATCAATAATGATATGAATAATCATTTTGTTAAAAAGTTTATGTTTGTTGAATTATCAACTTCTTATCACAAATATGAAATTAATGATTGTAACTATTTTTCGAAAATTTTTATATTTTACAAATTACTAGAGAGCCGTTTTTCAGCGTCATATAGACATTGTCTATTTTATAGAATTTTGCTTTACTTAGGCTCTTTCTTATATTACTTTTTCTTAAAAACTGCTGCTAAGACTAACATTGCTATTGTAGTTATCAAGTAAATTAAATATATGCTACCTTGTTACCTCCTATAAAAGACATTTCGGCGTGCTGTAAAGCATACACTACAAAAATTTTTATGATTATAACTAAGATATATCCTATAATCATAAAAATTTTTGACTTGTTATATATTCTTTCTCCTATTTTTCTGACTTGTAGTTTTTCATGTATAGCACCATTTTTATTCTTACAGTATATATACTTACTTTCCTAAATCAATATTGTATTATACTAATACAAAATACATAATTACTATTAATCCCAACACAATGCGATACCACCCAAAAACTTTAAAATCATTTTTCTTTATGTAACTTATTAAGAACTTAATAGCCAATACTGATACAACAAATGCAACTATCATTCCCGTAAGTAAAATTACTGCTTCACTGATTGAAAAAACTAACCCAAATTTCAAAATTTTTAATAGGCTTGCTCCAAACATAACTGGAATAGCTAAAAAAAAGGTGAATTCAGCTGCAACAGTTCTTGATGTTCCTATTAGTATTGCACCAAGTATTGTTGCCCCTGAACGAGATGTACCAGGTATAAGCGCTAACAATTGAAATATACCAATGAATAAAGCTGTTTTATAACTAATCTCTTGTAAACTATCAATTTTAGCTGTTTTGTTTTTATTAAAATTTTCAATCAAAATGAATAAAATACCATACACAATCAGTGTTACTGAAACAGTTTGATAGTTATAGAATAGTTCATCAATTTTGTCATCAAATAGCAAACCAATTATTGCCGCTGGGATACATGCTACAATGATTTTAAGCCACAATGTCATGATATCTTCTTTTATATGCTTTTGCTTAATTGAAAAAGGAAAAAGCTTTTCAAAATACAAAACAACTACCGCCATAATTGCTCCCAGCTGAATAACTACAAAAAACATTTCCTTAAATGCATCACTAACATTCAACTTCATAAATTCATCTACAAGAATCATATGTCCTGTACTACTGATTGGCAACCATTCCGTAATTCCCTCAACGATTCCTAAAATAATCGCTTTTAAAATCTCTATAAATTCCATATAATAATTCCTCCTGTTAAATACTGATTCTTAAAACAACTCATAGTTCAATTTAAATAATAAACCCAGACTATTCATAGAAAATTATGAGCAGTGAACTAAAATCTATGATTTTATGTGAATCGCTTACTCCTATGAAGAAACGGAATAGGAGATTCATTAATAAGTATCCTTCTGATTATAACAAGGCGTAAGATGTCCCTCACCTCTATAGGTAGCGGGTATCGATTATATTTAACAGGCGGTTTGCAATCTTGCACCTTGTTGAAACGGTGTGTTGCAATTACTACGTAATTGCTTTCGTTGTCATAAGATACTATTAAATTCTTGACATGCCAACTCGGTATGCCTCCGAATTCACTGAAATCTTCTAATTTAGAAGCTTACACCATATTATTTAAAGTCAATTAAATAATCATGGATAATGTAATTAATACTAACATATAAAATCATTTAAGTAAACACTGCAATTTCCATTATTCACTAAACTCTTGGTTTGTCTGTTTACTTATACTCATATTTTAACAATGAATTCTTACTATAAACTTTCATAAACCTTAATATTTGCTTACTTTAAATTTCTACATATAAAGTCTACATAACTTGGTTTTTACAGAAAAATGTTAACTACAAACAATAAACCTAAACTAAAGATAATTTAGGCTTTGATATTATAAATACATATTAGATTATAATTGATAAAAATAACGTTTTGTTTATATCAAATCCTCATCTCACTTTTGTTATACAATTTTAGCTCAAAGAAGCTATCTGCAAAATTACTTCTCTGGTATTTTATTATATATTATTGAAATATACTCTGTTGTTTGTACAAAGTTTTAAGCATACAAAAACACCTCCATAATATATAATTCTACATGATTTACATGAAAAATCTTTTGAATTTGCATATCATAGGAAGTGTTTTTCTGTTTTCTCAAAACCGTCACTGTATTAGTTTTACGTTTGTTTTATAATAACTTTAATATTTTATATTATTTCTTATTGATAAGTTTCCTCTTTTAAGATACCTACAAAAGGTAAATTTCTATACTTCTCAGCAAAATCAATACCATATCCTACTACAAATTCATCTGGTATATCAAAGCCCTTATATTTAACATCGATATGTGCTTTTCTTCTTCCTGGTTTATCTAATAGAGTACATATCTTGATTTGCTCTGCACCTCTCGATTTTAAATTGTCAGTTAAATAACTTAACGTCAAGCCCGTATCAATAATATCCTCGACTATTAATACGTTCTTGCCTTCAATACCTTTATCTAAATCTTTTAGAATTTTTACAACACCTGAACTTTCTGTAGAAGATCCATAACTTGACATTGCCATGAAATCTAACTCTATTGGAATAGTCATTTTTCTAATTAAATCAGCAACAAAAACATTGGCTCCTTTTAATACACCTATAACAACTAATTCCTTACCAGCAAAATCCTTAGAAATCTGAGCGCCAAGTTCTGTTACTTTAGCTGCTATATCTTCTTCGGAAAAAAGTACTTCTTTAACATCATTTAACATATTTTTCCCTCTCTTTCTGAATTATGTCAAACAGATTATACCATCAATCCTTGAAGGGACGGTTCAGCTGTTTGAAATTTGATATGTAAATCCTAGCCGTAAATTCTATTACACTTGCAATTTTTCTGATATTCATTATTGCTTTTAATTTTCTTTCCATTTATACTTTGTAATTCAACATTAAAAATTGTATTTATATTGTATATTTAGCTATTAAAATCATCTTGTTCTCAACTATCCTTTATAATCATAACTTATGCAAATGCCTATCCTGTCCCCTTATTTATTTACATACGGTTTATCAGTCAATATTTTCACTTTCTTATAAAGGTCTATTTTACAACTTCATTCTACAAAGCATTTCTATTTTTTAGATATTATTGAATCTTGAAATACTATTTGTTTTACTTAAATAGCTTTCTCTATATTAACAAATATATCATATTATGCTTAATTATTCAATATATTTGTAAAGTATTGTTTTTATTTAGCGAATATTTACAATTAAATCATTTTCTGCATTTTATTCTTTTTCATTTGTCTAAACATCATCATTAGCAACTTTTACGGTAAATTTTATTAAAACTTTTATTAATTGGATTATTTCTTAAATATCTTTCTAGTACTATTAAAAACATAATATTAATAGTAGTTATTTTAGAGAAAAGCTTTGCTATTCTCTTTAGATTTATAGTTAAAGTCATTAATTTCATTTGTGTTAACACGCTTTTTAGACCAAATCCTCTGGCTTTGGTCATTCGGTGAAATCTTTTTATTATCTCTTTTATCTATACATTGATTGATTTTTTTCATTATTTCATCGACAAAAATAAAGCCAACCACTTGTGTAATTTGCTTAATAAATGATTTTATGGTATTTTAATTATATTATTAAATATAGACTCTGTTTGTACACAGTATTAAGCATATAAACACCCCCATAATATATCAATATCCTTTTTTGATTATTGATTGATATATTATGGGCAGTGTTTTTCAACAGGATTATATCATCTTCTATTTGTTTTTTATTTCATGTTCAATTAACCATTTCTTCCTCTCAATTCCACCTGCATACCCTGTAAGTTTTCCTTTTGCACCTATAACTCTATGACAAGGTATTATTATCCATATTTTATTTTTACCATTGGCATTTCCTACTGCTCTTGATGCTTTAGGATTACCTAAAGCTATTGCCATATCTTTATATGTTATCGTTGTTCCATATGGAATTTTCAATAATTCATACCATGTTTCATTTTGAAATTTAGTACCATCAACTTTAAGAGGTAAATTAAATATTTTTCTTTTCCCATTAAAATATTCGTCTAGCTGATTAATCACTTCCTTTACTATTTTATTTTCTTTTGTTTCATAATTTGGGCTATCAACAAATATAACAGATATTACTTCATTTTCTGTGCATATTATTTCAATTAAGCCAATTACCGAACGATAATACCCATAGAATTTTTCAATCATAAAGATACCTCCAAATGTAAAATGTAGCGTAAGCTTCCCATCCTTGCCAATTTTCTGACATAATACGTATTTCATCTAATGTTGGTTTTTCAGATGTATTTAAAATAATCTTCAAAGCATTGTGAATACCTGCATCTGCTATTGGAAAAGCACAATTAATATTAAGACACTTAAGAATTGTATAATCAGCTGTCCAATTACCTATTCCTCTTATTGAAGTTAAAACATTGTGTATTTTTTTATAGTCATTTTGGAGTAACAGTTTTTGCTTGTTTATAGTTCCATCATCAAACAATTTGGCAACTCCAATTAAATATTCAGACTTTCTTTTTGTAAATTGCAATTTTCTTAGATCTTCGACTTTTATTTGAGATATTATGTCTGGTGTAGGAAATATAAAATAGTTAATACCTTCAAAGGTAAGCTTTTCGCCATATTTTTCAACAAGTCTTTTCTTTAATGTGTAAGCAAATTTCAAGTTTATTTGCTGCCCTATAATAGCCCAACATAATCCTTCAAATAAGTCATTAATTTTTATTATTCGTAAACCTCTATATCTGTTAATAAGTATTTTTAAAATTTTATCTTCTTTAACTTTATCATAGAATTGTTGAATATCAGTATCTAAATCAAACATACTCCAAACATATCTCGCTATTTTTTCTTTTATTAACATAGTTGGAATAGTATTTAGAAATGAAATTTTAATTGCGTTATTTTCAGCTATAACTTTAAATAGTATTAATATATTATCAACTTTAATTAATTTATAAAGTTCATTATCTTTGACTCTATGCATACATTCGATATCTGATCTATCAAGATATACCATACAATGGTCAAAATTGAATTCAGATTCATATTCTATTTTTATATATTCATTGCAATCT
Organism: Abyssisolibacter fermentans; assembly: GCF_001559865.1. Lineage (NCBI taxonomy): Bacteria > Bacillati > Bacillota > Clostridia > Eubacteriales > Clostridiaceae > Abyssisolibacter > Abyssisolibacter fermentans. The sequence continues at coordinate 29,325 of NZ_LOHE01000050.1, read as the reverse complement.
ATAAATTTCATAAATTTCGCACCTATTCTTTCTCCTAAATTATTCTATATTTCAATATCTGAATTATGATAATTACATAGTTATTTTATTATATCAGTTTATTTAATAAATTTGCAAAAAAACAACAAGTCTTTTATATAAACTCAAGTAAATTAGGCTTAATTTTCTACACAACACGTCCCCACCTATTTAAAAAGAGATATTAAATTATAATAATTTAATAATTATGAATTATTTTGTAACATCACTTATTATAGAATGCCTATTAAGGAATAATAATAACAACAGTTTGTGAGTTTGTGGATAGAGTAAAAATTTCAAGATGACAAAAATCGGTCTTTGCTTCATCTATAGCAAGGGGACGGCAAACTACTTAACGTAATCTGACGTCCCCTTGCTTTGCAAATAATCTGATACAATAGCACCTAAATGCCTAGTACCCCTTTGTATTTGCATTAATTTTCATATTATACAACGATTATTTATCATTCCTAATTATGAAGCTTTTATAATACTCTTAGTATTCAGTTCAATATTCTTTCCATTATCTAATTCCCCAGCACGTTTGAATCCTTGTTTTGCTAATATCACTGCTATCACTTCATTGATAACAGCAGCTGCCGCAATCGTTCCTTGTACAATTTCAGCATACTCTGGTGCAGGTTGTATAAGCATATTAACTGCAATCCCAGTGAAAATTAAAGAAACACCTGAGTGTGGTAGTAACGTAAACCCTAAATATTTTTTAACAGTTACAGGTGCTCTAGAAATCACAGCTCCAATATAAGCTCCCCCTAATTTACCAATTGCACGAGATATTATATAGATTACTGTAAATAGTCCTGCCCCTAGAATTAAATGAAAATCTAATGGTGCACCTAAGTTAATAATAAGAATAATCATCGATAATATTACCACTGTATTTATATGTTCCCTTATTTTATCTAATCTTTTTCTTGGTATCATATTTGCAAAAGTAGCTGAAAAAACTACACCTATTAACATTAAATTCATCATTGGTTCTGGCAAAAGATACTCATTAATGTACATACCGATTCCAGTTGTTATCATCACACATGCTAATACTAATAAAATAGTACTTTTTTTATCAACTTCTTTTCTAAGTACAAATGAAGCTAAGAATCCCATTACGATACCTACTATAATCGATAAAACAATCATAAGTGGTGCATAATAAAGCGGAAGACCGCCACCAGCTAAAATATTTGATATGGTTCCTATTATCATAAAGAAAACAATTAATGCAATTACATCATCTAAGATAGCTAACGGCATAAGCGTGCTCGTCACTGGTCCTTTTGTCTTATACTCATTAATAATCGATAACGAAGGTGCTGGTGCTGTTGCTAATGCAATTGCACCAAAAATAAACGCTAAATAAATCGGAATATCCATAACCGCAAATATACATCCAAAAGCCAATGTTACAATCAAAAAAGCACCAAATGCTTCAGTAAAGCATATAGTTAAAATTTGCTTCCCTGATTTTTTTAAATCTTTCCAGATTAATTCAGTACCAATAAACAGTCCTGCTACTATTTCACAAATACTACTGATAATATGAAACCATGTACTATCCATTATACTGTTACTTAACCATCCAAATGCATATGGCCCTATTAACATTCCTGTCAAAAGCCATCCTAAAATTGCTGGCATCTTAACTTTTGCAACTAATTTACCTACCATTATTGCAATGGCAATAAAAACAAACAATAATAATATTTCTTTTGTCATTTCTCTCTTTCCTCCAAAAATTTATTCAACAATCCCATAAAAAATCATGTTGAGCAAATCTACATATTCTTTTGTATATTTCTCGACCATACTAAATTTTTCTACAGCATGTTGTAAATTATCATATTGAATTTTCTTGTGTAAATAATTTCCTAACCCTATGATTACTTCTATAACATCTTCTTTAATAATATTAGGTTTCATATTTAGATCACTTATAATTTCACGCCAAAAATATTTATTTATTTCATTCATTGGTTTTCTTAATGTATTAATCTCGTATATCAAATGTTTTGGTGGATTAAATGTAGCTGTATAAAATATCTGCTTATAATAAGGGAATTTCTTAAAAAATTCAAATCTTTTTTTAACATAAGCCCTTAAATTTTCTTCCATATTTGAATGACTAAATTGAAAGTTTTCTTTTAAATAGCCACTTAAATCAATAAAAAGCTTTTCTACACAAAGAAGAAAAATTTCATCCTTATTTTTGTAATAGTGAAATAATAAACCCTTTGAAATGTTATGATTCTTACAAATATTATTGATAGATGCTGACGAATAATCTTTTTCTCCAAACTCCTTTAAACTTGCTGTTAAAATTCTTTCTCTACTTATTTTATTTTGTTGATCTCTATTTAATTTCATCACCTTCTTCTACTATATTCATAAACCAAACCAAGTGGTCTGTATTATAGTATAGCCTATTATTTGATTAAATTCAATCCTTATAAATGATGGGTGAAGAAAAAATCCCTAAAATATTAATAAAACTTGCTTTGCCTGGTATTGTAGCCATGCTTGTTAATGCTATTTATAATATTGTGGATACAATGTTTGTTGGTATGCTAGGTAATACGAGCGCCATTGGTGCTGTTTCTATAGAATAAAAGTATCTCTTAAATGGACTACCGTTTTTGCTACAATTGTTACAGTGATATTTATGATTTTTGCAGAAGGAATAATTACATTATTCAGTAAGGACCCTGAAGTAATTGATATTGGAGCAAAAACCATCAGAGCTATAAGTTTGTTATTCCCATTATTTGGTTTCCAGCAAGTCTATGCTACACTATTTCAAGCCCTTGGAAAAGGAAAAGAGGTCCTCGTGTTATCACTTTCAAGGCAGGGAATATTCCTTATACCATCTGTGATGATATTGCCTAAGCTATTTGGATTAAATGGAGTGATTTTTAGCCAAACTGTTGCAGACTTTTGTACAATAATAGTAACTGGAATACTTGCTATTAGATTAAATGGAAAATTAAAAGAAGAGGAAAATAGATATAAGCTAAACGGAAATTAGCTTAATAAAATACAATGGTCTGAGTTAGTGCTTATTGCAACAGTTTAGGCCATTGCATTAATATATTTTAACTAAAAACTAAGAAAAATTGATTTCAGTAGAATAGATTCAAGAAAATCCGACTTAAATTGGTCCAGATAAATTAAGAATGTAATTAGAATTTAGGTCAATGTTAGTTTACTATATCCATCCTAGTCAAATAACTTTTACCTCACATTATAAGTAATAAAAATGACTGACACTTCATATCTAGCTTCAGTCATTTTTTATTACTTACTAGAACAGAGACGGTTTTTAGATCCTTTGACATCTTATAACTACATCTTAGCCATAAACCCTGTTATTCTTGCAGTTTAATTCGATATTTATTCTGTTTTTGGATATTTTTTCATATTAATTTATTGTTGATTTCTTAGGCTTCTATTAAAGCACTGTATTTATTAGCTATAGATTTTCGAATATATTCTACGATTTTTCAATTATTTTAACAATTCCATTTGATCCATCAACTTCAAGCATATCACCATCTTTGACAATATCCATAATACCAAGCATTCCGCTTACACAAGGAATACCATACTCCCTGGCTATTATACCACCATGCTGAAGTGGTCCACCTACTTCCATAATAACTCCAGCTGCATTTATAAAAATCGGTGTCCATGATGGTTCTGTTGCTTTTGTTACTAATATCTCACCTGACTTTAATGGCTTCTCATATGGAGTTCTGAGCACCTTAGCTCTACCTCTTACAACACCAGGAGCTATTGCAGAACCAACTAAATCTCCTTCTTCAGCATTAATCTTTGGCTTAAATATCTTACCTCTGCTATTAATTACAAGTGGCCAATCTTTAATATGTGCAACTTTTTTATAAGGCGCAAGGTTTTTATCTCTTATAGCTTTAAGATCAATATCTTCACCATTTTGGGCTTTAGTGATTTCACCTATATGAAGATCAAATATATGCCATTTATCTTCCAGTCTATTCTCCTTAGCAAATTTCTCTCCGATTTCAAGTGCAATATCGTGAAGTTTGGCATATATCATTACAATTATATATTTTGGATGCTCTCTGTAACCAAAAGTTGCCTGATAAATCTCTGCTTGTTTCTTAAACTTTTTATCAAATCCACCTTTTTTCGCTACATTTAGCAGTTTTTCATATGCCTCTTTTCTTTTTGCTTTAACATTTGAAATTTGGCTGTCCTTAACATTGATATTTATAAGTTTCTCATATAGCAACGTAGGGTCTTCGTATACCCTTTTAGAAGCAACATCTATCTCCATAAAACCCCTTGCACCAAATCTAGCTAAATACTCTACATAATCGTTCATAAACTCTTTTGAATACGATCTTTCTTTGATTTTTGTCATAAACTCATCTACTGATTTAGTTAGCTGAAACTCATCATAAGAAGCAAGTTTAAATAACAAATGACCCATTTGACTAGTTGGATTGCCATCTAAATCCATACCTAGTGCAGTTACAAGTTTTTCTACATCCTTACCTTTAAACATTTTTTTGATAGAAGCAAATGCCGCCATTCCTGTGAGCATTAATCCTGCTACATTCATAATAGTTTCAAGGTCTTTCATTGTAAAATCAACTATTTCACTGAATTTTTTCTTTGAGTTTAATTTCTTAAGATGTGATAATATGTTATCTGCTGTAATATTATATTCTTTAACAACTTTTTTATAATCAGAAAATTTTGCTCTTATTGTCGATGGCATCATTCTAAAAGTCATTTTTAACATATTTAATTTTGTTTTTTTCATAGCTTTAGGCATTCTAACAGGTTTATATTCTTTGACTAAATCTATGTCAGCAAATATTTTTTTGACATTCTCATCATAACTTTCAATAAACTTTTTAGTTGCAAAAGAACCCCAACCTGCCATGAGATTAGAAACATTAACATATTGTCTTCCATGAATAGATGGCATACCTCCATCTATCGAAGTTGGCATAATACCACCTTTTAACTCATTTATAATTCTAGCCCATAGATCCATACCAAGAACAGACATACTCTCTGTAAACCCTTGTGTAAGTCCCATTACATCAATATAAATTTTTTTCTTCTCTAAAGGTTTTGTTATAAGTTCGTCAAATAACGGAATGTAAGTTGTAATAGGTCTTGATTGTAATAAATATAATTTATTGTTTTCAAAAGCCCATTCAGTATCCATTGGCTTTCCATAATGCTTTTCACATTTTTTAATAAGTCTTGATAGCTTTAAGATCTGTATATCAGCAAGTGCCTGATCTTTCAAATTGTGATTATCTTTTTGGATAGTACCGCCATCATCTTTAAGCCACAGTGCAGTTTGTTTATCCCCTACTATCTTTTCAATAATTTCATTTTTCAAACTATCCACAACATAAGTATCAGGTGTTACGATTCCTGATACTATACTTTCTCCAAGTCCAAAAGAAGCATTAATTATAACTTCATCATAACAATTGTTATTTGGATTAAGTGAAAAACCTACACCGCTCACATCCGAAGCAATTTGTCTTTGAACCACAACAGCTATGCATGTGTTTTCAAGATTTATGTTGTTTTGCTTTTTATATTCCATAACCCTAAAATTAAAACAAGATGAAAACGCTGAAGCTATAGCTCTTTCAAGCCTGTTTTTTGTTACACCAAGCAACGTCTCATACATGCCAGCAAAGCTAGTACCTTCCAAGTCTTCTTCTGGCGAAGATGAACGAACAGCATAAACAGTACCTGATTCAAATTGGTTTAAAGCTTTTCCAATTTCTATCTTTTGTTGTTCATTAAACATTAACTGTGCTGCTTTTGATTTTATTACTTTACACTGTTCTCTTGTCACATTTAAAAGTAATTCTGACCATTCACTTGAATCTTTAATTTCTTGAAGCCACGGATTAAAAAAATCAACAGACAAGGCAAAACCAGATGGAACTGGAAAACCTGCTCTTGTAGTTTCTATAAGTGCTTTAGCCTTTCCACCAACTTCATTCAATTTCGGATTATCTTCCGCCCTAAAATGATAGATTTTTTTAGTCATTTATTCCCCCTCCTTTTTATATTTCAGTTTTATATAACTATTTGAAGAATTGCTTTCTAAAAAATTCAAAGTATTCATCACATTTATTAACTAATAATTTCATTTCAAAATTTTCACTGCTTGTTCTCGTCATATCCAAATATTCATTTATAATTCCTTTTAAAGTAAATGTAATTACACTTATCATTTTTTCAATATCAATATCATCTTTTACCTGACTAAAATCTAAGTTGTAAGTATAAAATTTTTCTCTTATTCCAGGGAAAATTTCTTCTGTTTGACTATCAATAATAGATCTAGTAAGTTTACCATACTTAGCATAAAAATCTATCATATAAGGAAATCGCTTAATTTCCTGTAATTTAATAATTAATCCTTGACGCATACGATTTAGAATATCTGAATCTTCCCAATTTATATTCTCTTTTAAATCAATCATAATCACTTTAACAGAAAAATACAAAAGAAAATCAAATAACTCCTGCTTATCCTTGAAATAATGATACAATAATCCCCTTGATATCCCAGCTTGTGTAACCACCATATTCGTTGATGCTTTTTCTAAATCATTATTACTAAACACTTTAAATGCACTATTTACTATCCTATATACCTTCTCATTATTTATGTCTATATGTTCAAATCTCTTATTCATAATAATTTATCTCCTTACAAATGAAATTGACAACTTCTGTCTAATTCCATTTTATTCTTTTAGACAGAAGTTGTCAATCGTTTATATTTTAGCATATTTTAATTTTTTTCATTGTTTCTTTTAATTTCTATAATAGGTTTTCTTACTAATATATTACCTAATGCTTTTTTATCAAATGGAATTAAAGGCCATGTATATCTTTGACCATTAATATTTTTAGTAGTTATAAACATTATACTTATTAATATTATACCTCCAATAAATCCATATAAATTAAATACACCGGTTAACAGCAACAATAATAATCTAAACATTCTAATTGCCATTGAAAATTCTATGCTAGGTGTAGTAAATGTTCCTAAACTTACTATAACCATATATAGTATTGTTTCGGGAACTAACAAACCTACTTCAATAGCTAATTCACCAATCAATAAACCTCCAATAATACTTAATGAAGTTGATAAGGTATTAGGAGTATGAATTGATGCTAGACGCAAACCATCAAGTCCAACTTCTAATATTATAAATTGAATGAATAGAGGAATTAGTATTTCCTCTTTAGGGCCTAAAAACTCTAATGCTTCAGGTAATAATTCCTTATTATTTACTAATAAAAGCCACAAAGGACTTAATATTAGTGAGAAACACATAAATAAGAACCTTACCCATCTGAGATATGTACCAACGGATGGATTTTGATAATAATCCTCTGCATGTTGTGTAAAATGAAACATAGTTACTGGCACTATTAAAACACTTGGCGATGTATCTACAACAATTGCAATATGACCTTCAAGTAAATGAGCTGCAACTACATCTGGTCTTTCAGAAAATCTCGCTTGTGGCATTGGATTATACCACTTTTTCTTTATTAATAACTCCTCAAGTGATTTTTCTCCCATTATTAAAGCATCTACATCAATTTCACTTATTTTTTTATTAATTATATTTAACAGATTTTTATCCACTAAATCATCTATATATGATGTAACAACATCAGTTTTAGTACGCCTGCCTACTGATTTCATCTCAAAGATTAATTTTTCATCTCTAATTCTTCTTCTTATTAAAGCAGTATTAAATACTACTGTTTCCACTAATCCATCCCTCGAACCCCTTGTTACCTTTTCTAAATCAGGCTCCTCAGGTCCTCTTACAGGATATGTTCTAGCATCTATTATAATACCTTTATTTTCACCATCTATTATTAATCCAACTGCTCCAGATAATACTGAAGTTTGAAGCTCATTTAAATCCTCAAATAAACCTACTTCAATATAAGAGATATTTTTATCTATAAAATCCTTAACATCTTTTAAATTCATATTTTCTTTTTTCAATTCTTGAAGATGCGATAATAACCAAACCATGATGTCATCTTTTGCAAATCCATCAATAAAAACTAAATACGCTTTCCTATCTCCAAAAATTAAGTCACGAGCTATAATATCAAAGCTTTTTTCTATTGGAAGTATATTATTTATTGCATTTTTATTTTCTTCTAATTTTTTAGAAAGTTTCATGACTAACACCTCAATGTTGTAAAATTAATATATTTCTAATATATTTTTATCTACATTGGAGTGTTTTATGCTGAGTTTGTATATAATTGTGTTTTTGTAGGGTAAGCTATCGTAATATCGATTGTATCTTATTTTGAATAGATCTCTTACTAGAATATGCTATTTAGAATCAAAGCTTTTTAAAAAGTTTTGAATTACTTGTTTACTAATATAACAGCTTGTCTCATCACTAGTTAACTTATAACATAATAATTTCAATTCATCAAATGATATTAATTGTTTTAAAAAAGCTCTCTTAATTACACCAAGAATCCCTAAATATTTAACATTTAACTCTGAGCATGCTTTTCTAACTAATCCATCATTACTATTACAATAAAATGTATACTGTTTGACAATTGAAATAGCATCTTATCTTGTATGGATAAATTTCTAAATTTCGGTGTACTGGCCAACGTATAATAAGTATTATATCCAATTTCATCTTGTAAATCAGATATTTTAAAATCATACATTTCTAGTTCTAATATTATTTCCTTGCATATTTCTTGTTCATAAGAAAAATATATCTTCTCCTATATTAAATTTGTTCCTATCAATTTTCCCACTACTTATGGGAAATTTTTTTCTATTTCCTTTTAAAAAGTCCTTGAAAAATTGTATAGTACTTTCTTTTGTCTTAAAAACTAATTCTTTTGTTGTCGATAAATATACAAATATCATTTTTCAACCTCCCTTAATTCATCAATTCAACATTATTATATCGAACACATCCATTCTATTAAATATAACTATAATCAATCAACTATTTGGTAAATTATATTTATTTAAACCATTTCCTTTACTTTAAAATATTAAATAATACAGACTCAAGGTATTTTTTATTAACTTTAAAACTCTTTTGTCTTTTATTTTACATGTAGTAACCTTTATCCCCTGTAACCGCTGTATTTACTTTATGGAGTTCAGCAGTTTTGGACTTTTCTTTGTTTAGCAAGCTCATCCGCTACGAGTCAGCCTTTTATACAGTTTCTGTTCGTCGTTTCGGGATTTCACCTCCGACTTTCTTCAGATTCCACCTCACGATTAACACCCTTATCTTTAGCTAACAGTTCCTATTACCAATCTTTAGCGGATTTTCACCACCAAGTTGTTGCCCATGGTGGGCACAAAATAAATACCGTATCTGCAATAGCATAATACGGTATTATGAGGTATGGTTAATCTCCACTTTTGCAAACTAGTTGTGCCCACAGACCATCTACATTTCTAACTATAAATTAATTTTCTTTTGTGCCTGCACTTAGTATCAATGATGTTTTACAAGGTGTTGCATCAAAACTTAAATTTCCAGTATCATTTCCTACATTTTTTAAAACAGATCTTTCTTTACTTATCTTTCATATTGTTAAATCCCATTTTTCTTACTAAATTGCAAGAAAAATTTTTGCTCCACCTTTTGCTTGACTTAAGTGATCATATAATTGCATTCTTGTCGTACTGGACAAATGAAGCATTTAGGTTTAGCACCACATATTTCAACATACCCTTTTGCACAAAATAACCATAAGTATGAATCAATCTCAGCAGCAGAATAATTTGTTTCTCGTGTTAAAAGCTCTACTGCCTTTAATGCTTCTTGTTCTGTTGGTTCAACTTTAGAACAAATTCCTAATCGCTTTGCACTTAGTATTCTTTTAATATGAACATCAGGCTTTATCTCATTAATTCCAACGTTTCGCAAATATTCTAAAGCTAGAGCAAGTCCCATATACTTTATCTTGTACTTAGGACTTTTAGACAATTTTGTAGCTACCTCAATTGGCGGTGCACTTGTCACAAAATTATCTAAAGTTTTAAACTCATATTCTATTTCAAGTAACTTATAAATGTTTTGATGTAAATAAGACATTTGTTTATTCAGTGATATATTACCACACTTCAATTTTAGAATACCATCAATATAATAATTAGCATTATGGGTTAATATCTTTTTATAATCATAATTAAAAAGCAAAGAATCAATTTCTTTCAAATGAGGAACCACTAGATACCACGGCCTTTGATTAGTAAGTAATGAGTATATTACCCCTTTTAAATGTTCACTAAAATTAAATATTTTACCATTTTGACGTAATTCTATTTGCATTAAATGATTCATATTATCTCTTAAATTTATTTTAGTATTTTTTACCGTATTAACTATTTCACTTATTAACCACTGATAATCTTTCATTTGCCTTTAACCATCCTAATCAATTTATTAACACTAGATTGTCCAATATATAATATTTACGTTATAGCCCACCGTTTATTTTTTATCATCTCAACTATTCTTGAGTTTTTATATTCCTAATTAAATCAACACATCGATTATATATAGTATTCTGTGAAGAATCATATGTAAGAACAACTCCTGCAATTTTCTGCTTTAAATAATAATACATATCTATCAAATCAGACCTACTAGGATACATAGAATTAATATTAATAGATTGGAAAAATCCAGTAGCTATATAAACTGGCTTTTGATTATGAATTGCATCTATAAATTTGTCAATATAGTATCCAAACTCATATTCTCCTGTACTATTTAACAAGTCCCCACGTGCAATCATAATACAATCACTTTGATTTACAATTGACTGAATTTCTTTTAATGCCTTTATTGATTCAAGTTTGGCCATGATTAGTGTGTTTTCTGGTATTTTGTACCTTAACTTAAAATCAATTATATCTTGTCCACACTCAACAAAGGATAATGCGATAACTTTTGGTTTTATCATTTGAACCAATGGAATATAATCATCATATGTATTACTATCAAAATTAAAGCATGACTTAGAATACACCGCTTTTTTATATGGTATAATTCCAGGAATAGTTGCTGTTAAATACAATTGTTCATTAGATTTTTCATCTACTTTAAATCTAGCACTATTTTCGCCAACTGTAACAATTTCACCTTTCTTTGTATGATTAATAAATTGAGATCCAGAAACTTTAAATTGTAATATTTCTGGTTGACTAATCCATTCTTTTGTTATTATGATTTTTTCTCCCTTATAAATTTTAAAAAAATCACAATCGTCACCGCTTACTTTTGCTATACGCTCTTTTTGAATAGGAAGTTTAAATTCTAATCTTGGTTTTTCTTTTGGAATTGGTAAATCTAATAAAATCTGTGGGTAGTAATGATTAATTTCGTAATACACTTTTCTCAAATTAATGATTTCTTTGATATAATTCTCAACTAAAACTCGTGTACAATTTATACGTAATAACTTTGTATTAGTATCACCATAACATTTTAGGCATTCTCTATAGTGTTCTGTATTTTGATAATATGTTGTGGGAACGATATCTATCATTCTTTTATTTCTCCTTTCCCAAATAAAAGTACTGTTTATTAATTTATACTCACTATGTCTTAATTAAATTGTTCTACTATAAATTGTTGTATCTTATCAACAGAATTATTGCAATAACAATTTAACTTTTTCCATTGTACACTATCATAAATCTTTATTCTATTGTAGTAACTTGCTACCGAAGATTGAAATTTAATAAAATTTTCCTTATCAGTATTATTATTGTAACAAAAACCTTTTTCAATGCTTTCTATTTTTCCTTTTTTACTTTTCCATGCTTTTTCGGGCGTTTGTTCACATAAAAGTACTACATCAGGTTTCTTAACTGTATTCTTGAATTTTTCAACCCAATCAAATTCAATTCCTAAGGCAGCACTATACACTATTGTAGAGTAAATATATCGATCAAAAAAAATAATATAATTTCGAGACAGATAATTATCTATCTGAGGTTGTAATATAACATATTCAGCCAAAGATAAATATAAATGTACATATGCATTATAAGATAACTGATTTTGTCCTTTTATCAAATTGTCAATAATTTGTTTAATTGGTTTAAAAGATGCTTCTGATAATATTATCGTTTTAAAACCACATTTATCTAATCTCATTGACATATTTGTAATAAAACTACTTTTCCCAGAACCATCTATTCCTTCAACCGCTATCATTAATCCTGACATACTATTTCCTCTCACTTTTATATCGCTAAAAAATTTCCATGACTTTTTGATAAGAAGAGTTAATTTCTTGTTCAATTTTACCATTTGATTCTACAATGATTGTTTTATTTAAATCTAGTATACAATTATATTCAATTGCAATCATCCGTAATAATTGTTTTTGTTCCTCTGTCACATTACATTTATCTCTTTTCTTTAGACGTTCAACAATTTGATCAATTGTACAAGTTAAATATATTGTGCAATCCGGCCTTGGCATATTAGAAATATTTATATAATTATTAATTGTATTTTTTAGGTATTCTATATATGTATTGCTTTTCTTAATGCAGCAAGTTTGACGTATTCTAGCAATCTCAACAGCTAATATTGAGTATATGTAATTATCATATAAAACCACTGCACCTTGATTTAATAAAGGTTTAACATTTTTTTCAATATCCATTATTATTTCTGACATTAATAAATGAATTTCAGACAATAATGGATAGTCAAAAAAGCGTTTTTTTTCAACTAATTCACGACAAAAACGTGTAATATCACTACTCCTTTGACATATATTAAACCCACCTAATACTGCAACATTAATATTCTTTTTTATAAATTTTTCACTGAGAATCTTAGCAAAAGTTGTTTTTCCTACACCACTAATACCTTCAATTGCAATTAAACATCCGTTATGCTTTATCATAACTTTTCCTTTTTAATTTCAAAAACTCATCTAATTTTTGTAGAAATTCTTCAAATGTAAAACATACTTGTGAAGAATTACTTAGCATTAAATTCACATTAGTTATCTCTCCTGCAATTCTAATATCTTCACCTATTGCAATAATTGGTTTTTCCCTAGCAAAACCATATCCCATTTCCCATGCGGTTCCTGAATCAACATCTGTTCCATGTAATACAGCAACAATAAACTCACATTCATCAATAGCCTTAACATCATTAATATAAAAAAATTCCGTTTCATGTCCATCTGAAGGGCATAACCCTGCATCACGATGTGGCAAATATGTTGTCAATCCTCTACTATCTAGTTCATTGTCTATTTTTTCTAAAAACCATCTATCTCCTTGCGTAAACAATGGACCAGCTATATATACTTGTTTCAACAAAATCACCAACCCCCTTTTTAATTCATTTTATATATATTTTACATTATATATATTTTTTTGTCAATATTGTTATACATGACAATATAACCAATATTTATCATTAAATATATTATTTTTCGAATTACTTACAGCTTGTATATTGCTACCCGTTGAATGCAATCTTAAGCTTAGATGAATTTTAACACCTACTTATAAATCTCTGAATTTTACCCAATTCATATGGTTTGCAATAATCAAACGCTAGTTATCTATAAATTTGATTTGTGATTTTATTGTAATTATGATATATTTTTCTTGTAAACATATGTATATTATGCAAAATAAGCGAAAACAAAAATTGATACTTTTTATCATCACTTAACCCCTATTCATTCATATATAAAATAGAATTTATAATTAATATCGAAAACTAACAGATAAACTTTGATATAATCTTTCACTCAAAAAAGTAAAAAAATTCAAAAAAGCATATGAAAAAACTTCATTTTGCGTTAGCATAAAAACAGAAATATGTGATATTATACCTAAAAATATATAGCCGTTAGCTGGTTATCATAGTGCTGATTCATCAAATGAATTAAAAACTGGTCCTATTTCTAAAGCAATATTCAATAAAGATACTTTACCGTCACAACCTACGATCAAAAGCAAATACCAAATTAGGAAAAGTACAATTTAAGCAATTTGAAAGTTTTAATCTAAATTATTTTCTGATATATAATATTGAAATTCCTCTGAGCAAATAATTTTAGATATTGATTCTATAATTTCCAAATCTACGATAATCATATGGAATTACCTATATTATCACTATAGCTCTAAAGATCATCCATAAAAAATCTTCCCCCAAAACGAAAGACAACATATAGTCATTGACAAATATCCCGCTTTAAAAAACGGTAATTATTTTACAAAATTTAGCATATGTGGTCGATGGCATACTTCTATTTGTTTGGAAACATATTTAACAAATTACATAATTCGAATTTTTATCAAGAATAGATATTATTCTGCTTTCTCAGCCGTGTTTTGTAGTTTTACTATATGTATATAAATGATCAATATTAAAAATTTATACAGTGATTCTATACAATAGAGTGCCTTGAGCACAGCGAAAGGAGTCAGGTTAGAATGAAAGAAAAAGTTAAATTTTTAGTTATATCTGCTATGATTGCTGCCATGTACACATCATTAACACTAATATTACAGCCTATTAGTTATGGTTTTATGCAAATAAGAGTATCCGAAGTATTAACAGTTATGCCATTTTTCACTCTAGCAGCAATACCAGGATTAACAATAGGTTGCTTGATCTCTAATATTGTTGGCGGTAATGGAATATTAGATATAATATTTGGTACATTAGCAACATTCATCGCCGCACTTTTGTCATCTAAAATGAAAAAAATATATTTGGTACCACTACCACCTGTATTAATTAATGCAGTTATAATAGGTATAATGATAAGCTATTTATTAAATATTAATGTTGGATTAACGATGGTGTGGATAGGATTAGGTCAGTTAATAGCTTGTTATGGCCTAGGTTATCCTTTTATGAAAATGCTTACAAAATATAAATTTATAAATAAGTTAGATGTTTAATCTTGATATATTTTAATATTAAATATTTTTGTGATTTTTGTTGGTTTTTAATCAAATTGTATACTAACGAAATAATGTGAATTTATAAAAATAATTTATAAGATAAATAGTAAAATCCCCTGATTTACATCTAGTACAAACAATAAATCTGAATGGTATGTATTCCCAATACACATTTGAACTTGTTGATCATCTTAATTTAGTAATTAATTCAAATAACCGTCAGTTTATATACTATCTATATATTAATAATAGAGACAGTTTTTTATATGAACTCTACAATCCTCTCTTATACCTCAACAGGCTTACATAGTATTATAACAGCATAAAGTTATATAATTATAGTCAATACTGTACTGGTTAATACTATTTTGTATTATGAATTTTTCAATACAATATTTAAATTTACTTTTATTTTATTCTATTTGTTTTTAATTATGAGTAAGCTAAGCAGGTAATTGGCAGACTACAGATTAATTACAATGGCTATCAAAGCATTAAATAGTTTAGGAATTGATATGAGCAGAGAATTTGATATTGAAGGAAGAAAATTTAAATATAATTCTAGTCGTCAAAGAATCACTTGGAAACAGGAAATTATTCCGAAAAAAACATCTAAGAGGACAATATTTATAATAAAAATTAAATAAATTGGCGAGAATAAAAGACTTCTTACCAACTTATTTTTATGCTTAAACATTACTTAATGTACGTTTTAAGAATTCTTGCGTACGTTTTTGTGTTGGATTATTGAATATATGTTCTGGACTTCCTTGTTCTGCAATAACCCCTTTATCCATGAATACTACACGATCAGATACTTCTCTTGCAAAATCCATTTCATGCGTTACAACTAACATTGTTAACCCAGACTCAGCAAGCTTTTTCATAACTTTGAGAACTTCTCCAACCATCTCTGGATCAAGAGCTGATGTTGGTTCGTCAAATAATATAACATCAGGTTCCATAGAAAGTGCTCTAGCAATAGCTACACGTTGTTTTTGTCCTCCTGATAGTTGATTTGGTTTTGCATTAATATATTGACTCATTCCTACAACATCCAAATATTTGATTGCAACTTTTTCTGCTTCTTCTCTTGATCGTTTTAAAACCTTTAATTGACCTACGATACAATTGTTAATGACATTATGATTATTAAATAAATTAAATTGTTGAAATACCATACCTAGTTTTGTTCGATATGCATAAATATCATGCATACTATCTAAGATATTTTTTCCTTTATAGATAATCTCACCACCACTTGGCTTTTCCAAAAGATTTATACAGCGAAGAAGAGTTGATTTACCCGACCCAGACGAACCTATAATAGAAATTACTTCTCCTTTATTCACTGAAAAATCAATATCTCTTAATACTTCATGTGAGCCAAAAGACTTGCTTAAATGTCGTATATCTATTATCTTTTCCATACTTAACCTCCTTTGTTTAAAATTAATTACCTTTATTCTCCGTCTTGTGCAACATATCTTCAGGCGTTTCTACTTGCATTTGATTACCGCACATAATATAATGATCTTCTCCATCTATTTTCTTTTCGATATAACGTAAAATTCTTGTTATAGTAAAAGTCATTATAAAATATAAAATACAAGCAACAAAGAATGATTCAAAATATCTAAAATTGTTTCCTGCAATTGATTTCGTTTGGAAATATAATTCTGTTACTGAAATTACGTTAAGCACTGAAGTATCTTTTATATTTATAACAAATTCATTTCCTGTTGCTGGCAGTATATTTCTTATTACTTGTGGCAGTACAACGTTCATCATAGTTTGTATATGATTCATTCCTATCGCGTGAGCTGCTTCAAATTGCCCCTTATCAATGGAAACAATACCTCCACGAACAATTTCTGACATATATGCTCCTGTATTAACAGATACAATAAAAATTGCCGCTGCTAGTTTATTCATATGAATATCGAATGCTAAAGCAGATCCATAGTAAATTACCATAGCTTGAACTATCATAGGTGTTCCTCTAAAGAACTCTATATAAATTGAAAAAATAATATTAGCAAATTTAAGAATTATTCTCTTTAAACCTTTTTCAGGCATTGGTGTAGTACGAACCACACCTACTAATAAACCAATTATAGAGCCTAAAACAGTACCGATAATAGAAATCAAGAGTGTTACGCCAGCTCCACGAATAAACATTGGCCAGTTTTCTGTTATAATTCTTGATATCCAATCTAAACTCATAGCTTACCTCCTTTATTACGATAAAACCGGTTGCATCAAAAATGCACCCGGTTTAAAATTAATTAACTGCTGGTTGATTCTTAACTGCATCGTCCATTATACTTTTTTGTTCTTCTACAGAAATACCTTTTAATATCTCATTTATTTTTTTAGTTAATTCACTGCCTTTTTTAACTCCTACAGCTATTGCAGTATCATCCTCAGATGTAACAAATCCATCACTAAATTCAATCATTTTGAAATTCTCATTTGCTGTTTCTGCACTTACTCCTTCTGGACGCTCTGAAATATATCCATCAATCATTCCAGATTCAAGAGCAACTCTCATAGCTGGGAAATTATCCATAGCTTGCTCTTTAACTACACCTTCTATTTGATCAATTACAGAATAATGGAATGTGTTTAATTGAGCAGTTATCTTTGCTCCTTCAAAATCTTGAATAGAAGTAGCTCCTTCATACTTTCCACCATTCTTAACAATCATAACTAAATCTGATTTATAATAGTTATCTGTAAAATCTATTGTTTCTTTACGTTTTTCTGTTGGTGACATTCCAGCAACAATAGCATCAATCTTGCCAGATAATAATGCTGGTACAAGTCCATCCCATTCAACCTTAACAATCACTAATTCTTTTCCTAAACCTTTAGCGATTTTCTTTGCCATCTCTACATCATATCCACCTGCGTATTCTGCAGCACCATCAATTTTAACAGCACCATTTGAATCGCCTGTTTGTGTCCAGTTAAAAGGAGCATATCCTGCTTCAAGACCTACTCTAAACACTTCACTTTTTTGGCTCTCTGTATCTGTATTGCTAGATCCACATCCTGCTAATGGCATAACTAATAGTGCCATTATAATCATTAATACTATTCCTTTTTTCATTCTAAATCTCTCCTTTTTATTATTTAGTTAAATACCTACGTTTCGTATGTGTTGCACTGTGTTGTCAAGTTGTTATAGAGATTTAGGCAAACAAAAAAGACATGAAGTAAGCTCATGTCCCTATATACATAGTTCCCCATATAGCCTCTTCTTTCTCAAATGAGATAGTACAACTCAATAAACCGAGATATTTATTGAGACAGTCCTACAGCTATTAACCGTAGACCCAGCAAATAATACTTGAGGGTATTATAAGCTTCGGCGATATTTCCTATCCCTTAGTATCAAAGCTCCTCAAACTCCACTAAGGTCTGTTAAACGTCGCGCCTCTACCTCACTTCAAAAGCGAGGTCTTATTAAATTATGTTTTATATATTATAATATTATTTGACATTTGTCAATATTTTTTGCTAAATTTCTCTTTTTTATAAATTGCAATATTAAATGTCGCATTAAATTTGTTAAGTTATTCCATGTTTAATTTTGTAAATAGTATATGCTGATACTACCATACATAAATGCTATTAAGAATATAATACACTCACCGCTCTACATTCAACTATCTTAATTGTAGTGCAAATATTAATACTAAAATAAGGCATATAGGAACAGCAACAGCAATAAATAAGCTTTGATTTTCTAATCCTTTTAGAATTTTTTGTATACTTCTCCTCAAGCCAATAGGTGCATGTATATAAATTTTCATCTTGACATATAAGTTTTAAATATGTTAATATTAGGTTATTATTATATTATTAATTTAAGGAGTTGAGAGTTTTAATGTACAGATATGATGTTCTTACAATTGATTTAATTTAACTAAGGCGGGACTATGCCCTTTTTTAGCTAAATCAATTTGATAAGAATTTTCATAAATAGTACACTTGCTCTTTTTTTGTTGTCTAAAAATATGATTTAAACACAATAAAAGTTTTATTAAACATATTATCTAATATAAATACATTAAGAGTATTTTAGTGTATAAGTGTAAAATTCTTATTATTTGATTGATTTGCAATTTAAGTTAAATCAATTTAAGAATTTTCATTAAGTACATTAAATACTCTTTTTCTATTTTATAATAATATAATTATAATTTAAGTATTAAGGAAAGGGAATTTTATGTTCTCTTTCTTTTTTTATGTATGAAAGTCTAAAAATAAGAATTAGACTCTTTACTCTTAATTAGGAGATGATATAAATGATTTTACAGTTGAACGATATAGGTATAAGTTTTGGAGGAGAAACTTTGCTTAATAAAATAAATATGAAAATAGAGAAAGCAGAAAAAATAGGATTAATTGGCGTTAATGGTGCTGGTAAATCTACAATATTAAGAATAATATCAGGTGAACTTCTACCAGAAACAGGTCAAATATTTCTTAAGAAAAATACTACTATCGGATATTTAAAACAAGATGGTGGACTTAATATTAACAATAGTATTAATGAAGAAATGCTTGAAGTTTTTAGACCTTTATTAAATATAAAAGAACAACTTAAAAAATTAGAACTTGAAATGTCAAAAGAAGAAATATACAGTAATGCTGATAAACTTGAACGCATAATGAAATCATATAGTTCTAAGCTTGAATATTTTAATACCCACGAAGGATATCAAATTAATTCTAAAATTAATTATGTGTTAAATGGAATGGGATTTAAAGATTTTGATTTTAATATGAGAATTAAAAATTTAAGTGGTGGACAAAAGACTAAGCTGGCTTTAGCTAAATTGCTACTAGAAAAACCAGATATTTTGTTACTTGATGAACCTACTAATCACCTTGATTTTAAAACAATGTCTTGGCTTGAAAACCATATTAAAAACTATAAAGGGGCCGTATTAGTTGTATCACATGATAGATACTTATTAGATTTTCTAGTTAACAGTATATATGAAGTAGAAAGAGGACATATAAAAAAATATACTGGGAACTATACAGATTTTGTTACTAAAAAAGCTAAAACAAAACTTCTTCATGAAAAAAAATATATAGAACAACAAGCTCAAATTAATAAATTACAAACATTTATAGATAAGAATATTGTAAGAGCAACATCTTCCAAAGCTGCTAAAAACAAAAGACATGCTTTAAATAGAATAGAAAGAATTGAAAAACCTGATAAAGATTTAAAAAAAGTCAATATCAATTTCAATATTAATAAGAAATCTCATAAATATGTGCTTAACATTAAAGATGCAGTAATTTCTGTAGGAAAGCCTAATAATAGAATTGATTTAATACAAAACCTTAATTTAAATATTTTAAGAGGAGATAAAATCGCATTTATTGGTGAAAACGGTACAGGCAAATCAACTTTATTAAAGACTTTAATAGGTGATAACATTTTAGAAAAAGGTTCATTCACTTGGGGTAAAGAAGTTCAAATAGGTTATTTTGCTCAAGAACATGAAAAATTGAATAAGAGAAATTCAATTTATGCTGAAATTAGAAGTGATTTTCCTAAGTTAACTGATACAGAAATTAGAACTAAGCTTGGTAATTTCTTATTTACTAAAGATGACGTTTTTAAAACTATAAAAGATTTGAGTGGTGGTGAAAAAGCACGTGTTGCATTGACTAAATTGATGCTTAAAAAATCAAACTTTTTAATTTTAGATGAACCAACTAATCATTTAGATTTAAATAGCAAAGAAATATTAGAAAAAGCTTTACTTAAATTTGAAGGAACTATCCTTTTTGTTTCACATGATAGATATTTTATTAATAAATTAGCTAATAGCGTTATATTACTTGATAAAAATGAAGTAAAAAGTTTTGATGGAAATTATGATGATTATCTAAATAAAATAAATGAATAAAATAATTCTAAGTAAGTCTAAGCAGCCAAAGCTCTAAATTCAAGAGTGCTTTAGCTGCTTAATTCCTTCTTTCATTATGTCATCTATTGATATATCGCTATATTTACGTTAGCTTCTTCTATTACTTGTCTATCTGATAAATTATATAGGTACTGTAATATTTAATAATTTTATCATCATTTCAGGTTCTTTAGCTGGTCTTCCATAGTATACACAATAGTTATCCTTAAACATATCATTGATAAAACTATAGTCATCTACTTTTCCAATTTGTTTAAATAAATGATTTTCTGGTATTTTATTATAGATTATTGAATATATGTTCTGTTGTTTGTACTCAATTTTAACCATACAAAAACACATTCATATATATAATTTAACATTCATATGAAAAGTCCTTTTTGATTTTCAAATTTATATATTATAAAAAGTGTTTTTCAGCAGTTTCGAATCATCCCTACTTGATGATTATTATAGTTCCCCCTTAGTCTAAAACCAAGAGGGAACTATTATTTGCAAACATATTATTATCTAATTAGTTTTACTGATCCTGTGTTAAAGTTAAATTTGTTCCTCCAACACTTAAATCAAAGAAATAATTACCACTTCCTCTGTACGAATACGCTTTGAGTTTATATATACCTGTACTTGTAGGTGTAAAACTTAGCTGTTCTTGCCTTGAAGTACCTATAGAACGTTTTAGTTGATTTCCGTTTGAATCATATAAATATATGTCAAAATCAGTACTTGAGTCCCAATCAGGCATTATAAAAGTTACAGAAATTGGATAGCTAGTATCATTAACAGTAAATTCCCACATATCTGCTGAACCTGTATTTGCTAAAGTTTCTGAATTATATATATGGTTAGGCAAAGTCAAATTACTTCCGCTGTAATTACCTGCTTGTTTAACAGCGTTATATCCATCTATTTTACCATAACCATAATCAATATCTTGACCGTTTGGACCCCAGTCCTGAGCTGTAGTTGTCAATATATTTCTTATTTGAGAAGGTGTTAAATTAGAATTAGCATCTAACATCAATGCTATTACACCAGCAGTAAATGGAGTAGCCATACTTGTTCCACTTTTACTTACATAACTACTTGTTGTATTTGCTTGTGGTGCAGTAATATTTGTACCTGGTGAACAAATATCAGGTTTTATTCTATCATCAGCAGTATATCCTCTACTTGAATAATAAGCAAGTTGAAATCCGCCTTCTCCAACATCTACCATACTTCCAACTGTTAAAGCATCGGCAGCTGCTCCCGGTGAACCTATCGTATATTTTGCAGACCCACTGTTTCCAGCAGCTACAGCAACTATAATACCATTTGCATAAGCATTGTTTACTGCTAATGATGCAGCATCTGTTCCATCTGAACTACCTGAAGTTCCTAAACTCAAATTAATAACATCGATGCCATAAGTGTTCTTATTTGTAACACACCAGTCTATTGCAGCAGTTACATCACTCATAGAACCTGAACCATTAGAGTCAAGTACCTTAAGTCCTACTAATGCAGCACCTTTAGCAACACCCTGATATATTGCATTTCCATCTCCTTCTCCTGCTATTATTCCAGAAACATGGGTACCATGTCCATTGTCATCATAAGGAGAATTTTGGTTATTAACGTAGTCTTTCCATCCAATAACTTTTCCATTATCTAAATCAACATGTCCTTCATCAATCCCCGTATCTATTACAGCGATAACTACATCATTTGCTGAATAGCTATTTATATTTCCATCTCTATTCCCATCTACACCAAAGTCATTACAAGCCTTTTCTGTTCCATACCAATATCTAGCTGTATTCATAAATGCTTTAACTTCTTCGTCATATTCTATTTGCTGTACAATATCAAGTTTAGATAATTTATTAATTTGATTCTTATTCAACTTCATAGTTGCTGCGGGTATGTTTTTAAATTCGTACTTAGTATTATAATCACCTAACACTTTTTTAACTTGGTCTTTGACACCATCAAATTTTTCCTTAAATACTACAGTGACAAAAAGTTTTTCATCACTCTTAGTTTCTTTCATTTTTTCTTCTAAGCTTTCAACTAGCTTGTCTCCATCAGCATCATAAATCTTATTTATTTCCTTGACTTCCAAATTTGCTATTGGTTTGTTAGTTATAAATTCTACTTCATTTGCAAATCCATAGCTACCAATTGATACTAACATAAACATACATAATAAAGTCACGAGCATTTTTTTGTTTTTAAATACATTATTCATCTAATTACCTCCTATTTGTTTTTTTTAAAACTATTATCTTCTCAAGCTTACTAACGTACTACTTATACAATGAGAACACCTCCCTAATTTTAAATAATTTTAGTAAGCTGATTCTTTATTTTAAAAGCAAACTATTTGCTTTTATTTTCAATATTTACTATATTTTACCATATTTATATCTCCCTTGTCAAGCCATTTACCATTGTATTTCAATTATAATTATTTCAACTAGCTTTCAAAAAATAATTGCTTTTGAGTATTTTTACTCGTCTTTTATCAAAAACAATTTACAAAGGAGCAAGCAATCGAAGTTTTACGCACATAAAAAACACAACAATCAAATTTATAACGATTATTGTGTTTTTTACTCTTATATCAATCAATAGAACTGTTCCTAGCGATCAAGTACAAAATAATAATGTCATTTTAGTTAGATTCCTATATATATCTATTGCATGTAATATGAGGAATAATTTTCTTATTATAAATACAAAAAAACCATTACTACTCAAAATGAACTATCCTTTTTGATTTACATTTTAGTAATAAAAAGTATAGCTCTTTTATATGGTTTATCATAAAAACCTATACTTTTTTATACTAAATATTTTAATCCTTATTATAGTTATTATGTTATTTTTATGCAAACAAATGAACCGTCCCTTTGTTTACTGTACTTGGCATATCTATCACCTCATGATTATTCTAACAGATTGTTTCAATAGAAGCGATAACTCCGTCTCCTTGCTTCATGCAATCACCTAGAAAAAATCTAGAAAGTAAAAATATCTACATTGACATTTTCAACAGACAAGAATATTATCATATTAGTATTTAATAACTAAAATAAGGGGGATAACTATGGATATAAAAAAATTAAACGTTCACACACAGAACCATGAATTTATATTCCAGAAGAAGGAATAGGTATTCGTATTAAAGAGCTTTTTATCACAACTGAATACGGCTACGAAGTATTAAATACATATACAAAAGATGTATTTATTGTTCCTGAACACAATAGAGATAAGGAGGTTTGTTATGAAGATTACTAAAGGCTATATGCCATATCTAGAATATAAAACTTACTATCGTATAGTAGGTGAATGTACAGGAAATAAAAAGCCATTGGTTTTATTACACGGGGGACCTGGTTCTACACATAATTATTTCGAAGTACTTGATAAAATTGCGGAAGATGGACGTGCGGTTATTATGTATGACCAATTAGGATGCGGATTGTCTAAAACACCTTCCCATCCTGACTTGTGGTGTGCCAAAACATGGATTGAAGAATTAATCCAATTACGTAACCATTTAGACTTAGACAAAATTCACTTATTGGGACAATCCTGGGGAGGAATGCAGGCAATTCAATACGCTTGCGAATACAAACCACAAGGAATCAAGAGCTATATCTTATCTAGTACTTTACCATCTGCTGCATTATGGGAAAAAGAACAGCGTCGAAGAGTTACATACCTTCCAAAGGAAATGCAGGATGCCATTGCGAAAGCAGAAAAATCTGGAGATTTTTCGTCAAAAGAATATCAGGAAGCAGAAGCAGAATTCATGCTTCGTCACTGTGCAGACCCAGTAGGACTAGATTCACCAGAATGCTTAAAACGTCCAAAGGTTGCTGGAACAGAGTCTTATCTAACTGCATGGGGACAGAATGAGTTCAGCCCATCTGGTACATTAAAAAATTTTGATTTTTTGAAAGAGATTGAAGATATTCAAGAGCCTTGTCTAATCACCAGCGGTTTACTTGATCTTTGTTCACCACTTATTGCAAAAATTATGTATGATAAGATTCCAAATTCAGAATGGGAATTATTTGAATTCAGCCGCCATATGCCATTCGTAGAAGAAAATGAAAAATATATAGAAGTACTTATTAAATGGTTGAATAAAAACGACTAATCTAGTATAACTCTCACTGTGATAATTATAAAGCGGCAATGCTCTTACACTTTAATAGATTTTTGAAGTACTGTCTTTTGGACAAACTCAATTAATTGACTACACTTTATATATATATAAGGGCTATACACTAATTATGAAGTGTAACAGCCCATATATATATTTTGTAAATTTGATTTGAATTTAGGAAATAAAGTTAATCTACTACATCTATTGAATAGCACTTAAAAATAACCATTGGATTTGTTTCACCTATATCCCCATCATATACTACTTTAATAGTGCTTCCAACATGTAACTGTTCAATAGTTACGATGTTATCGTTAATACGAATAACCGTATTTTCACTTATTATAATACTATAATCTATTGGGCTATCGTCAACTTTTATTACAATGTCTGCATCATAGATCTCTTGTATCACGCCATGTAATGTATGCTCCACCTGCGAATTCTTAGTAGTGAAGATAGTCACTACTAGAAGTATAGAAACTACTCCAACTGCATATATTATTTTTTTCATGCATTATCTCCCTCATTTTAATAATAAATTATTATTGCGTAACATATCCCTGATTTACTAACCAATCAAAAAGTGTCTTTGTAATTCTTCTTCCTACATTATAAGTATCGTCATTTGCTCCTGCAATATGAATTCCTATTGATTGATATCCATACGTTGAACCACTATAAAAACATATAGGTGAGCCACTTTGTCCTCCCATTGTATCTGCATTATGCTTAAATGTACGCGTGGAAACGTCATAAGTTGTACCACTATCGCTCCACATTGTTCCTGAAGGTTTATCTCCAGGATAACCTGTAACTGTTATGCTTTTATTATTGATTCCACTGTCAGATGATGGAACATGCAACCCTAACCAACCAGAAGTATTACCAATATTTGAATTTAATTCAACAATTCCATAATCGTATTCGTTTCCTGTCCCACTATATTTACTATCAACATAATGCGTTGTTGCAGTAGCAGAAATAGGTTTGCTTGAACCATTTCTTCCTGGATATGCTGTAATCGTATCTACCGTTTTACTTGGTTTTTTTATGGCATGACCAGAGCATATAGAACATTCGGAGAAACCATATATCCAGTACTACCATATGAAGATCCATCTGTAAATTTTACACTTACATAGGCAATAGCATAATATGGATGCGCTGTAGTGTTAGTAATTTGAGTTCGATTATCGTCTCCAACTATTGAAGATATTGAAAAGTCATCGGGTTTCCACCCTAGACTATTGCGTTCTTCAACTGTAAACGCATTAATATTTGATATCTCTATCGTACTTTCTTCTTTTGTTAAGTGATCATATTTGATTAGCGTAATTGTTTCTCCGACATTCCCAGTGTTGCCACTTGCATACATATTCGATGTTAATATGATAGCAGCAATTAACATCAAGCTTAATAATTTTTTCTTTTTTTTCTTCCTCCTATAATTTAATAAATTTCATTATTATTATATACTATAGGTTGTAAGAAATTTGTTAAAATAAGACTATCATTTCATTTTTTTCAATTGCTACTACATACTATCCATATTTACATATCACCCACTTTTTAACTCTATCTGTTACGCCAATTAAGGTTTGATATAATTCATCAAGGCAAAAGGTCGTTATTAGTAAATAATACTTGTTATCGTTTCTTAATATACTCCTCCTTTGGAATCAAAACGAACCGTCCCTTTTGATGTTATTTTTATGCAAATAAATGAACCGTCCCCTTGTTTTACGTTTATGTGTTCATTTATATGCTCATTTATGTGCTCATAACGTTCAGCATTGTTTTTTACAGTCACTTTTGTCATAAAAGCCACTTTTTCGTTTTTAGGTGCTGGCAGTCCAATTGATTCCATTTCAATAAACATTCGATCCACACCTTCGCCAAATTCTTTTACATAGATGTAGTCTTTTAAAAATCCTGCAATCTTTGGATTTCTTGAAAAATGAATATTCCTCATGTTATCTAATTTCACAAGTCTAGGTAATATTCCAGGACTTTCAACTACGATTCATACCCGACATTTTAACTAATCTATCCACATTATCTATACCTTCAATCATTCTATTATCTATTACATTAAAGTCTTTTACTAAGTTTTGTGGTAACATATCTACAAAAAGCATATTTGCACCTGAACTTAAAGCATTCAAGTTTCCTTGAACATCTGCCAAGCCATTCTTTACATCCTCCCCTGGCTGTTGCGCTGTAATATTTACATTAGGCATCATCATTCTTAATATAGCTATTTCTTTTATTGTAGTTTCTAAACTCCCTCTGCCACCTTCCTTTGCAAGTGGTGTATTAGGAACTGGCATATAAGGAATAATTGGTGCCCAGCTAATATCAAGTTTTTTCATTAGCATTATATCATCAGCTACATGTTCTAGGGTATGATGTGGCAACCCGATAATATTACCAGAGGCTAAACTCATTGTACTATTTTTTATATATTCTATACATCTCATTCTGTTTTCAAAAGTTGTAGATGGCTTTATTTTTGCGAAAGTATCTTGATCTGAAGTTTCAAATTTTAGTACATATTCATCTAATCCTGCAGTTTCTAAAGCTTTATATTTTTCAAGACTAAATTCACCTGCTGCTAAACTTACAAATAATCCTAATTTTTTGCCATACTCGACCATTGTAATTATATCTTTAAAATCATATTTTGGATCTTCCCCTGAAATAAGAAATATCCTTCGTAATCCTAGTTTTTTTACAGATTCTTCAGCTTTCTTTATATCTTCAATTCCCATTCTATATCTTTTCAGTCCAGAATTACCAGCTCTCATCCCACAATATGTGCATTGATTCTTACATATATTATCATAACCAAGCAAAGCTGTAACAACAATAGTATTATTGTTATGATTTATATGAGTCTCTTTTGCCTTAATCTTTATATTAAGGTTAAATTCTTCATATGGCATCCTTAATATTTCAAGTACTTCTGCTTTTGTTTGTATTTTCATCAAATCTTACCTCTTCTCCATTTTTTATCTTAATATAATTTATGATTAATTCTTAAAAAGTTAATTAATTACTCATACTATACTATGCATAATATTCTGTAATAAATCTCATACCAATATATATTAGTAATCTTAAACTAAAATATTTATTGCTTAATAATTTTTCTTTTTTGCAATATCTCTATTGCAATAACAGCTACAGCACCACCAATTAATGAAATTAAAATTTGAGGTGCTGTAAAAGCCATACCTATCATTTTAGCACTTTGTACTGAAATATCCAATTTGAGCATATATATTAATTTTGTAGCTGAAAAACTTAGGAATAAAACTTTTACTAAAGTAGCAAGTATAATTCCTGTACATAACCCAATGGTTCCCTTTTTCATAGTAATTGCAAACCCAACTGCAAATAGTATATTTCCAATAACTATAAATGGAGCAAATGGAATTAACGGTGATGCTAAAGCGCCTAATGGTATTGCAGTTACTGGTATGAGTATACTTATAAGTATGCCAAATAATAAACCACAACTATATGTAGTAAGTAAAATAACAGTGCAAATTAATGGACCTATAAGCAATGGATTGATCTGAACGAATGTTCTTCCTATAAGTTGAAGTATAATTGCAAAAGCTAAAAATATTGATGCTTGTACAAGTTTTTTTATGTTGTTCGTATTTTTCATTTTTTTAAACCCCCTATCAATTATTTTAATGCCTAATTTAAAATTATAAATAATTCATTCAAATTTTCCGCATTAAAAAACTCTCCTTTTGTAAAGGAAAGTTAACTATAAAATACTCATAAGCAATACTTAATCATAGCTTATCAGTTCTCATATACACTAATTCCTTCACAAATCAGACTAATCTTTTCTGCAAGGTCATACTTTGTATTTAACAAATTATTCAAGGATTGCCTCAAAAAATTTGAAATCATTATTTAAATTTATCATATATTTTTACTAATAGAATTATACTCCTATTCAAAATATGTGTCAATGAACTTCTAAAATGATGATAGCGTTAATTTACTGTAGGAAATATAGGGATAGAAAAACCCCTTAGTGATAATGTAAGAATTATTTTGTTTTATTATAACATATTTCCTGTTAACGCGTATTCATGTCT
>NZ_LOHE01000049.1 GCF_001559865.1 Abyssisolibacter fermentans | reverse complement strand
TTTTTGTGTTGAAGCTTTACAAGACATTTTTTTTACTCGGAGATGCTTATATTTTTTTAATTATATGAAGATGAAAAAATATAGGCATCAATGTCGTGCACAAAAAATGTATTGTAGCTTCTAAAGGATATAATGGTTTATTTCTTTAAGGTCAAGCGTTGTGAGTCCGAAGTTTTTACATAATGGTTATTCATTACTAAATTGAGAGGGGCACGAATCTGAGAATCTTTGCTGTTCCTGTAAAGAAGCAATTTTTTTCATTTAATAAAAGCGCCCCAAAATTACTTCTTAAAAGTCACCTACAAAGAAACCTCAGATTGAACCCTAGTAAATTTTTTGTTGGAATATTGTTCTAGCAGTTATTTAAGGTTTGATTAGTAGTGTTTAGTAAATGATAAACTATAGATTATAAGAGTTACTTAAAAATTAATCCTCATCTAAAAAAATATAATCAATATGTAACTAGGATTTCTCTAAGGTTTCTTCGGAGAGCGACTTTAAGAGCTTGTTTCCTCAACGCTTTTATTAGATCAAAGGAAACAAGCTCTTTACGGAGCCGTAGAAGATTCTTAGAGAAATCCTACATCAATAAATAAGGAAAATAAATGAGTAGTTTCATTGAAAAGCTTACGAAGCTTTACCCTAACAAAAATATCAAAAATATTTAGAAGCGGGTAAGAGATTTTTCGTGCACGACAGACTGCGTAAAAAGCTTGATTTTAGCTTTTGTTAAAAAATTAAATTAGCTTGTTTGATACGTAAAATAAGCAAAAAAATTTACATATTTACAATATGCAAAAAAAGTTGCCCTTTTTGCCTTTAATAGCTTCAATAGCTTGTCTATTTTTATTATATTTATTACTCTTTTTAAATTATAGATAAAAAAGTGCATGTAGGACTCAGCTTTAACACTTTCATTTCCTCGAGTTAGAAAGTATGTAAAGCCTAGTGCCCTTTTTATTGTTCCAAATGGGTGCTCTACTATCATTTGTCTTCGTTTATACAATTTTTTATTTTCATCCATAGTTTTAGCAGCTTCATCATAGATGTCTTGATATTCGCCCCTAAGTACTTTACGACCCTTTTTAGCTGTTGTACATTTATCTTTATCATTGCATTTTTCACATGCTTTGGGATTCTTGTATATTTTTTGTTTGGATGTTGGTCTGCTTATATTTCTTAATACCTGGTTATTTGGGCATATATATACATCTTTATTTTTATCATACTCGAATTTTTCTTTTAGGTATTCTTCATTAGCTGTGCATGAACCATTTCTAGGTTGTGCTACTATTGCTTTTATTTTATCTTTTTTGCATTTTAAAAGTTCTTCTCCAGTATAATATCCTTTGTCCGCCAGCACTGTTACAATAGGTTTATTTTCTTCTTTTTTATTAGATTCAATGCCTAGTTCTTTAATTGCTTTTGATGCCATATTGTGTAGTTGGTTTTTATCTACTGCTGAGCTTATTACATCTACTGTTACTACCAAATCATTTTTACTATCTACTGCTATTTGTACATTATGAGCTATATCTGTTCCATTATTGCTTACACCCATATGTTTTGCATCTGGATCTGTTATTGATATATCTCCGTTTTTCGAAATTTCATCTGCCATTTCAGTCAATTCTGCTATTCTTTTCTTAGCTTTTTCTAGCTTCTCTTTTATCTCTTCTTTAGAATTGTTTTCTATTCCATTTTTAATTTCTGTTTCATCATTTTCTTCTAATAAATCTATATATTTTTGAGCTATTTCTTCGTAATGTTTCATCATTTTAGCTACTTTTTTTCTTGTATAGTTCTTCCTTCTTGAATTATTTGCTCTGAATTTACTACCATCTATTGCTATTATTTCTTTTCCGTACAAATTAAGTTCATTACATAACATACTAAATTGTTTAAAAACTTGCATCAACGCTTTTTTATTATTTTTTCTAAAATTACATATTGTTTTATCATCTGGTGTTAGTTCATTTAGCAACCACATTACTTCTATATTTCTTTTACATTCTTTTTCTAATTTTCTCGAACTTCTTATACCATTAAAATATCCGTATATATATAATTTCATTAAATCCTTTGGATTATATGGTTTTCTTCCTGTTTTCTTAGTTTTAGCATGAACAAACCCTAGTTTATGCATATCAAAGCTTTCGACTAATGCATCTATTATTCTTACTGGGTTATCCTTAGATATTTTATCTTCAAAAGACATTGGAACTATATTTATTTGATTTCTGTTTTTTCCTTCTATAAATCTTTGCATGTATTATCTTCCTTTTTTATTTAATTATATCATATATTGGCTATTTTATAATAGCTTGAGCAGTTTTTTTATTAATTTTTAGAGTTTGTTTTTGCGCAGTCTGACGACATTGAAGGGTGTTTTTTAACATTATTTAAATCGAAAAAAACGCCCTTCTCCGAGTAAGAAAAATCTCTTATATCGTTGAATCAGAAAAGTAAAGAGCTATATGACCCACAAAGCTTGACTATATCAAATCTTCAAAGAATTACAACAAATAGCTGATTGATATATTTTTATAAACAAATATATCGTATAGAGATATCAATGTTAACGCGGCGTATGCCGCTTTTGTACAGTTAAATAGTAAAATAAAAGGATTGTTAAATAAGGAAATGTTATACAATACATTATAAGAAAAATTATACAATATTTACAGTAAATATGATATAATTACATTATAAAGTTAGAATATTTTAAACTTTTGATATTGTACAAAGATTATTCATAGAAAATCAAATTTTCGATATAACAACTCGTTATTTTTAAAGTTTGCTGTAATCTTATAATCCAAAATAATAAACATATTATTCAAAGTTATATGAATAATCAGGGAAAATAATATTAAAAAATTATTACATAAGGTGGTGAAAAAATGAATAAAAAAGAATTTTTAAATTATAAACCAAGTACAAGCACTATGGCTTGGTGTGAAGTTGAATTGATGTATTGCAGACCTGATGTTTTGGGGCAAAGATAAGAATTGTTTTTAATTTAGAAAAACTGAGTGGTAACTCAGTTTTTCTAGTAAATAATTTTATACATTTAAGTAACTAACATTCATATTCCATCTTTGAATTTTGACTTTGGAGTAATTAGGGTGGAGAGTTTATAAAAATAGATAGGAGGAATAACGGAAAGATAGATTTCTGTTTAAAAGCTTATGTATCCATATGTATTGGAAAATTCGATATTACATTATTTAAATAAGAATGCGATATTGTTTAGGGCTAATCAAAGGTACATGCTAAATAATATTGAAGTATATATGTTAGAAAAAATAGATGGAATAAAGTGCAAAAATACAATAGTTAAAGAAATAATGACAGAACTAGAAATAGATGATACTGATAGAGTAAGAAGTATTTTGGATGATTTCATTGAAAGTAAATCTTTGCTAATAAAAACTAGTAAAAATCCCAAAAATTACATTATAAAAAAGAATGGTATGAAGACCCAAAATATACCTATACATCTTATTATAAGCTTAACTAATAAATGTATGATGAGTTGTAAACATTGCTTTAAAAACTGTAGCGCAGAAAAAAATACTTTTATAAATTATGATAAATTAATGGATACACTTAGATACTTAAAAGGAAAATCAATATCAATACAATTAACTGGTGGAGAACCAATGGTTTATCATAGATTCTTAGATGTTTTAGATTATTGTAGTGATAATTTTAATACTACAGTGACAACAACTGCTGTATTGATAAATAAAAATAATATTAATCATTTTAAAAAGGTTAAGGATGTTCAAATCTCTGTGTATTCTAATATTTCTGAAGAGCATGATGCGTTTACAAAGCTGAAAGGGTCATTTAATGCTACAATGAAAGGAATTGATATAGCTGTTAAAGCAGGTATACTAGTATCAATTGCAACTATTGTTACAAAGAGTAATAAAAATAGACTGCAAGATATTGTGGATTTAGCTATAGAACATGGTGTGAAGTTTTTGAAATTTGGAGCGTTAAGACCGTTTGGTAGGGCGATTGCATTAAAGAATAAAATAATATTATCAAGTGATGAAGAAGATGAAGTTGCTAAAACTATAAGTGATTTATGTGAAAAAAACAAAGATAAAATATATATTGATAAATGGGAAGGTAGAGATGAAAGTAGTTGTAATAACAGCTTTAAAGAGTTTAGTTGTTTTGACTGTGGTGGCGGAATTTTTCAATGGTGTATAAGTGAGTATGGAAATATAAAACCTTGTGAATTTGTACCAGATGAAATTTTTTCTATGGGATCAATAGAAGAAGAAAAAATAGAAGATATAATATGTAGAAATAATCTTAATGAGCTTGCACAAAGTATGAAAAAATGGAAGGTAGATTTAAATAAGAATGAATTAGAAATGAGAGATATTTGTGATTCTATTGATAGATATTATCAAGAAAATTGTATTTAATTTTCAAAGGAAGTGAAAAAATAAACAAAAAAGAACTTTTATCATATAAAGCAAACAAAAACTGTTTAGAATACGTTATGATGGAAACTTGTTATGTCCACCTAATTATTCTATGATAAATATACGTTAAGGTATATTTATTATATCTAAATAAAAAGAAGCTCTTTTCTGGTAAGAATTTAAATGAAATTAAAGCCAGAAAAGAGCTTTTTTATATAATAAGAAAGTTCGACTTTTTCAATAAGAGTTAAAAAAATTGCTTCTTAAAAGTCACTTACTAAGAAACCTCAGTTTGAGCCTTAGTGAATTTGTTGGTTGAAATAGTTACTAGAGCAGTTGGTTACTGTTTGACTAGAGTAGATGTGATTAGAAAAAAAAAATATATATATATATGAGTAACCACTTTTAACGCGGCGCAAGACGCTTTTGTAATGAAAATATTAATTAAAACGATAAAAATAAAATTATAAGTTTTATTTATCTTTGATTACTTATATAAATTTAAAAAATAGAGCATAGTTACTATTTCTCATATTAGTATTTGTTAATACATTTAATGTTATTATCAGTCAAAATTAAACACCTTAAATGAATCTGCTTATTTCAAAGCATATTTAAAGTAAATAATAGTAATACTAAACATAAACAAATATAGATAAGGAAGGAATAATGAAAAAAAATATATATTTAATTATTGGGGTCGCCTTAGCATTATTTGTATCTTCGATATTTGTATATGTATCTTCACCTAATATTAATAAAATCAGCATAGATGAGGCTAGTATTTTGCAAAAATCATCATATAAATCATATAGAGATAAATGTTTAAAATTCATAGAAAATAAACTTACTTCTGATTATGGTGGTATATATACTAATTATCTGAGTTCATCTGTAATTGATACAGATGCTTCGGGATATGAAATACTATCTGAATCAGAAGGTTTAATTATGCTTTTTTATGCAAGTGCAAATAATAAAAAAATGTTTGATAAACATTTTGATTACATAAAGAAACATTTACTGCTTCCAAATGGACTTTTTAAATGGAGATATATTGAAAATAGAAAAGATATCACATCAACATCCGCTTCAATTGATGATTTAAGAATTGCTAGAGCTTTAATTTATGCATATAGCTTATGGAAAGAAGATAAATACATTAGCTTGTTACAAGATATAAATAACGGGCTTAAAAAACATAATATTTACAAGGAATGTTTAAATGACTATTACGATTTAGAATATGATGATTATTCTGATATCTTGACGTTATCATATATGGATTTTTTCACGATTAAGCAAATTTGTAATATTGATAAATCATGGAGAAATATTTATGATAAAGGGCTTAGAGTAGTTGATGGCGGCTATATCTCTGATAAATTCCCATTATATAAAAAATGTTACAGTATTGATGATGATACTTATTTAAGTGATGAGATTAATACTATAGATGCTTTGTTAGTAGTTTTACATTTATGCGAGGTAAAAGAGCATAAAAAGGAAAGCATTGATTGGATTAGAAATCAAATATATAAGTCAAAAGCTATTTATAGTGGATATACAATTGATGGAAGAGTTAATAATTATGAAGAATCAACAGCTGTTTATGCAATAGCTGCTAGGATTGCTAAAGAGGTAAATGATTTAAAACTGTACAATAATTTGATTAGAATCATGATAAGATTACAGGTTAATGATAAAAATTCTATGATATATGGTTCTTTTGGAGATAAAAAAACATTTAAGGTGTATTCTTTTGATAATTTACAAGCTATTTTAGCTTTTTAGGAGTTGTGTGCTTATCATAAAGCTATTAGGGAAAAGGAGTATCTATGGATAAGATAAGAAAGAATATAGACATATTTTTTTTACTCTTAATAATTTTGATATTTTTTACTGTTACATTTGTACTCGATGAAGCTGAAATTTTATTTTCAAGTTATCTTTTATTAGGATTTAGTTTTTTTGTAATAGTTATAGGTTATTATACAAGTACTGTTATTGGTTTATTAGCAAGTGCTTTTTTAGTATTTGGATATGGAAGCTTTATTATATATGAAAGCGTTATGAAAAACAGAGCTTTAGAATATAGTTTTTGGTGGCTAATATTAATCCCTATGTTTTCTTTCATAGCAGGTAGATTAGGAGATAATACAAAAGAAATAATAGATATAGCTACTGATTATGAAAGAAAATTAGATGATCTGATAACTGTTGATGAAATAACAGGACTAGATAATATAAATGAATATATAAAAGAATTAGAACAAGAAATGAAAAGAGCAAGTAGACATGGTTTTAATTTAGTGCTCATGATAATTGAAGTTCAATATTATAGGAATTTACTAGCGATATACGGTAGAGCTCAAACTAATAAAATAATGTCAATAATGAGTAACATTATTGAAAAAGATACTAGAATTGAAGACAAGAGGTATAAAATTTTAGAAAATAGATTTGCTATTATTATGCCTAATACTAGTATTGCTGGAGCTGCAAAAGTAAAAACTAGGCTTAAAGAAGATTTAAAAGAAGTAGTGTTACATGGAAAAAATAAAGCTGATAAGTTAGTTTTTAGTGTTAAGGTAGGAATTGCAAAATATGAAACAAGTATTGAATCAACATTTGAATTTACTGATATAGCTGAAAGAGAGTTAGAGTTTGATGTTTAAAAAAATACTATTTATTATCTTGCCAACAATTATTGTTTTAACACTAGCTTCAAGAATTTATTCAATAAAGCCAGACTCTAAAAAGGTTTTATTGGTTTATGATAAAAGATTTTATTTTGCTTACAGTGAAGATATAGTAACATCAGTACGTGAATTGTTTGGTCATTTTGATATGAAAGTTGTTGAAAAACAAGAAAGCGATTATGTAAAAAATGAAATCAAAAATTATGATTATATCTTAGTTATAGGATTAAAAGGTAATTTTAGAAACAGTCAACTAATATATGATTTGAATAATACAGAAAAAAAGATATTTTGGATGGGTTTTGGAATAGAAAAATTGATAAATGATTCTAGTAAATACAATGCAAATATAGATACTTCAAGAGAGTTTGTTGATATAGAATATAAAAATAAAAATTTTAAGCTCGGTGCAAAAAGGAAATTTAACTATCTAAAGAATGGTTTTGACAATGTACATACATATGCTTGGGTCAATAATGGATTAAAAAAGTATCCTTTATTATTTAATGATAATAATCTGTGGTACATTGGCAGAGTAGAAGTAAATACTGTGTTGTTTTACATAATATGTGATGCCTTATATGAATTTTTAGAAATAGATATTGATGATAATAATTTGACCAAGGTTTATATACGTATAGAAGATGTTCATCCATTTAGCAATTGTGAAGAGCTAAAGAATATAGGTGAATATTTATATAACAGAAATATTCCATTTATGATAGCCTTGATACCAGCATATGTTAACCCTGAAACTAATTATATAACAAAAATGTCTGATAAACCGGAATTTATAAAGACAATACAATACCTACAAAAAATTGGCGGTAGTATAGTGCTTCATGGTTTTACACATCAGCGGTTTGGAGGAGAAACATCAGGTGAAGGATTTGAGTTTTGGAATGGAATTGAAGACAAACCTATAGAGGGTGATATAGACGAATGGTTATATGAGAGAATAGAAATGGGACTAAGAGAATGTGTAAAAAATGAAATATATCCAATTGCATTTGAAGCACCACATTATGCCATTAGCCAAGAGGGCTATAGAGCGTTAAAAAATATATTTTCAACATATATAGGACATATACAAACTGCTGATAATAGTTTTACAACAACTAAGTATCCCTTTGAGCTTAGAAATACTAAGCTTTTTAATAAGTTTATACCAGAAAACTTAGGATATATAACAGAAGAAAATCCGTTTTTTATTGATGAAATTACTAATAATATAAATGAATTATCAGTTGTTAGAGGTAGACTTGGCGGAGTTTTTTATCATTCATATTTAGGCGTAAAGAAGCTAGAAAAACTAATAAAATTATTTGAAAATGCTAAGATCACATATTATGATCTAAGAAATTACGATCATTGGGTTAAATTAAATGATATAAATATTAAAATAAAAGATGGTAAATATTCTTTTAGTTCTATAAACGAGAATGTTACAAAAAATGTTATTGAAAGTCTATTTTCATTTGGAATAAATGTTTTATTACATGTAGTTTTTTTCATTTGTATATTATTAGTTCTAATTTTCATTTTTTTCAAGAGACAAAGCAACAAAAAATTATTTAAGTAAAAAAGGAGATACTATATGATAACTAGCCTAAATATAGTAGACAGTCTATTTTTATATGCTGTAGCTTCAACTTGGTTTTTACTGTTATTCAATGTCATTTTAGCATTAAATGGATTTATGTTCTATTTAAGTATTGATAGAAAAAAGAGAAATTATATTAATGATACGATAGATTTTCCTAATATTTCCATACTAGTACCTGCTCACAATGAAGAAAAGGTCATAGAAAAAACTGTAAGAGCTTTATATAATCTAAGTTATCCTAAAGATAAATTAGAAATTATAATAATAAATGATAATTCAACAGACAAGACAGGAGAAATATTAAAAAGACTTAAAGATAAATTAGTTGATTTTAACTTGAACATAATAACTACAGATAAAATAAATGGAGGCAAAGGAAAGTCAAATGCTCTAAATATAGGTTTTAAGCAATCAAAAGGTAGCTATATAGTTGTTTATGATGCTGATAATACTCCTGAAAAACAGTCTTTGAAATATCTGGTATGTACTATAATCAGTAACCAGAAGTATGGTGCTGTTATAGGAAAGTTTAGAACAAGAAATAAAAATAAAAATTTACTTACTAGATTCATTAATATTGAAACTTTGAGTTTTCAGTGGATGATTCAAGCTGGAAGGTGGCAGTTGTTTAGATTATGTACGATTCCGGGTACTAACTTTATCATAAGAAGAAACGTAATACAAGAACTGGGTGGTTGGGATTCAGATGCAATAACTGAAGATACAGAGATTAGCTTTAGAATATATAAACTAGGATATAAAATTTGTTTTATGCCTCTAGCAGTTACATGGGAACAAGAACCTGAAACATTAAAAGTCTGGTTTAAGCAAAGAACGAGATGGGTTAAAGGTAATATTTACGTATTGAATAAATATTTTTTAAGAATTTTTAGACACAAAACTAAAAGCATACTATTTGATTTGTATTATTTTATTTCAGTCTATTTCCTGTTTTTATCATCAGTAATTATTTCAGATGTAATATTTGTTTTAGGTCTGTTTACAAATATAAAGATTAGTCTAAGTGGAAATTACTTGGTCATTTGGATACTTGCATATGTATTATTTATACTAGAAATTAGTATAACACTGACACTAGAAAAAGGAGAAAGCAATCCTCAAAATATAATGCTAGTATCACTTATGTATTTTACATATTGTCAGTTGTGGATTATTGTATCTATCAAAGGAATCATTTCATACCTAAAGGATATTTTACTAAATAAAGATATAAAGTGGTATAAGACAGAAAGATTCTAAAGGAGCTGTAGTTTATTAATGAAAAAAAAATACTTGATATTATTTGTAATCATTTTAATATTTATTAGTGCAAAACATTCAATAGCTGATATTTCTGATACTATTTATGTTAAGAATTTTTTATTACAAAATGATACAAAAATAAGTGGAGTATTAAGTAAATATTCAATGTTTTTTAATGTTGATGAGCAGTGGATAGTAGAGAAAGGTTCTTATATTGAATTAATTTTTAGTCAAAGCCAAATTAAAAAATATAAAGGTTCAACAATAACAGTTTCATTAAATAACATTCCAATCTATAGTACAACTTTATTTGATAAACAAGTTTATAAGAAGAATATAAAAATTCCTTTATCGATTTCTCAAATAAAAAAATATAATGAGATTAAAATTGAGGCTTATCATAGAATAACAGATGATCCATGTACTGATTACATAAATCCTGCTAATTGGATACTATTACATAAAGAATCATATGTACACGTAAAATATAGGTATCGTAATGATACAATAAGTTTAAAAGAATTTCCATACCCGTATATAAAACCATCACTAGATAATCCGATGAACTTTGCATATTTATTAGATAACAATCAATCAGATATAGAGTTAGATGGTATCATGTTAGCAAGCGCATATTTTGGTAGAGAACAAAAAAATGTAAATATAAATCAACAATGTATTAAAATAAACGAAACAGATAAACTTAAAGACACTAATATCATCTATATTGGATCATATACCGATATGCCATCAAGGTTGCTTGATTTACTTAATTCAGATGAAAAAAGAATTATCAAAAACAAAGGATTAATAAAAGAAGTAATATCACCATTTAATAAAGAAAAGAGATTATTGTTAATATTATCAAACAATAAAAAAATATTATCTAGTTGCATAAGAAGCCTATTTAATGATGATATAAAGCAACAAATGAAAAAAGATACACAGGTGATAGATGAAAATATAATTATCAAAGATTTAAATACATCTAGTAAAGATTATTTGACTCTTGAAGATTTACAGTATAATAGTTTTTTTGTAAATGGATTATTCAATCAAGAAGTTAAATATGATATAAACATACCTAAAAACTGGATTGTAAGTGAAGATGCTAAATTAGCATTACAGCTTAGATACAGCGATGCTTTAGATTTTGACAGTTCATTAGTAACTGTTTATATAAATGATATTCCTATAGGAAGTAAAAAGCTGTCTGTAGATAGAGTGAATAATGACTTGATAGAGCTCGAACTTCCAAAAGATATAAAATATACTACTTATTACGAGATAAGAATAGTGTTTTATCTGGAAACAATCAGGAAAGATTGTGACTACAGGTTAGGAGAAAGTTCATGGGTTTATCTGTCAAACAAATCATATTTTTATCTACCTCACAAAGAAAAAGAGTACTATTATTTTGACTATTATACAGGTCCATTTGTGAAAAACAAAATATTAGAAGATGTAGTTATTGTTTTAGGAGATAGTCCTAATCAAGGAGAATTTAATACAGCAATTAATACATTAGGTTTTATTGGGCAGAGTGCAGAGATTATAAATGAAGTCAAAGTAGTAAAAGGTAATGAATTTCAAACTTTAGATAACAAAAAACAAAACATTATTATAGTAGGGACTCCAAATAATAATAGTTTTGTTAGAAGCATAAATAGCAAACTCCATGTAAGATTTGATCCAGCTTATGAAAAATATATTTCAAATGACAAAATTTCATTTTTAGAAGGAGTAGATTTGTCTATTCTTCAAATGATAAAATCACCTTATGAAAAAACAAAGTACTTGATGTTAATATCTT
The DNA here is from genome assembly GCF_001559865.1 of Abyssisolibacter fermentans. Taxonomy (NCBI): domain Bacteria; kingdom Bacillati; phylum Bacillota; class Clostridia; order Eubacteriales; family Clostridiaceae; genus Abyssisolibacter; species Abyssisolibacter fermentans. The sequence continues at coordinate 77,349 of NZ_LOHE01000049.1, read as the reverse complement.
CAACTATTGAAGAAGGGTTAGATTGGTGTACAGTTTATTTATCAGATTATGAATTTGTGGCAAAACTAAAGGGAGATGTTGTAACAATAGATAAAGATGGCAACATAAATACATTATATTATAATCAATACAATAAAGAAGAAATTCTAATATTAAGTGATAAAGAAAATATACAACAAGAAGTTTCAGAACCTAGAATAATGCAATCTGATGTAAAGAGGTTAATATTGTATAGCATAGTTATTTTAGTTTTGATATTCACTAGTATCTATTTGATAATAAGAAAAAAGAATAAATTCTGAGATTGAATAATAAGTAAGTTAAAAAATCCTTAAGCTAATTTTTACATGATTTTAGAATAAAAAAATATAAACTGTCTATAATAATGTTATCAATTTGGAGGTGTTGTTTATGGATGATAATGTTAATATTGAGAACATTATTGAAGAAATTAGGATTATAAATGATAATAATTTTAGCAATGCAGAACATGTGAATAATATTGAATTGCTATTAGTATCCAATAATAATGGTAAAGTTAAAGACGCTGATATTGCTTATAAATTTAGTGATTTAAAAGATAAAGTCGAAGAAATTGCAAGTACAACAAATGAAATGTTAGAATCTCTTGGTGATTATGAAGATTAAAGGGTTATTTCAAAATGAAATTTCTTTAGATTTGTAACTAAAACTTATTCTTTACCGAGTAAGCTGTTTTGTAAATCATGTTGATTTTATTTAATTTGAATATTATAATAACTTATATGAAGAAAAATAATAAGGGGTTGAATAACCCAATGGGGCGACTCGAAATAGTATTTTGAGATTGCCCTTAAATTATGTTAAGATGTAAATATATATAGAAATTAATAAATTAATAAATTAAAGGGGTTAATATATTATGAATAGTAGATACAGAAGAAAAAGAAAAAACCAAAATAGATTAAAAAGAATCTTATTTTTTGTTGTTTTGCTGTTATTAATGACTTTTTCAGTAGGAGCAGTTTTTAGAAGCTTAACTAGGACAACTTCTGCAACTGATGACAAATTACCAGCTAATGGAGATAATATAGTAAAAGAAGAAAATAATAATGAAGATAATAGTAATGAAGAAAATATTGAAGATAATGTGGTACAAGCTTCTTTATTGGCTGCTGGAGATATAATGTTTCATTCAACACAACTAAAAGCTGGTTATGACAAGCAAACTAAGTCGTATAATTTTGATTCATTTTTTAAGAGTATAAAGCCATATGTACAAGAAGCTGATTTAGCAATATGTAATTTTGAGTCAGTAACAGCAGGTGATAAATATAGATTTACTGGTTTTCCTACTTTTAATACCCCTGATAGTGCTATAGGTAGTATAAAGAATGCTGGTTTTGATGTATTGACAACAGCCAACAATCATTGCTTAGATAAAAGGGAAAGTGGATTATTTCGTACAATAGATGTCATAAAAGAGTATAACTTAAAAAGCACAGGAACATATAAGGATGATAATCATGAAATTTTAATACAAGATGTAAACGGTATAAAAATGGCTATTTTATCATATACGTATGGGTGTAATGGTTTTGAAAACAATATGGAAAAAGCGAAGCTTGAAAAAATGGTTAATATAATAGATGAAGAAAAAATCAAAGATGAGATAAAAAAAGCAGAAGATGCAGGGGTAGACCTTGTAATAATGTGTATGCATTGGGGATATGAATATAATAGACATCCATCAGATATACAAAAAAATCTTGCTAAAAAAATGATTGAGTGGGGAGCTGATATAATACTAGGTAGTCATCCTCATGTTGTACAAGATGCAGAAATTGTTAAACATAATGGTGAAGATAAGTTTATTATTTATTCTATGGGAAATTTAATTTCAAACCAAAGAAGAGAGACTATGGGCGGTATAAAAAATAAAGAATATACTGAAGATGGACTTATGATAAGACTTAACTTAGAGAAGGATATAAAAGCTAATAAAACAATAATAAAGGCAATAGAGTATATACCAACATGGGTGAATAGATATAAAACAGATGGAAAATTTCACTATGATGTAATTCCTACTTTAGAATATATAGAAAGTGACGATACTAGCTTCAGTTCAGAGGTACTAGCAAGAATAAAACAGTCATATGAACACACAATGGAATTAATGCAGTAAAAATAGAGTTATATATTAAATCCACGATTTAAATCGTGGATTTAAGTTTATAATCATAAAAGAATGTAAAATTTTAATTATGTATATTACAGGGGTGTTACAATTATTTCAATATATAGTAAATCTGATTTATTTTTATTCTTTCTGTTTTAAATATACATTAAATATATTATAATTGTAAGAAGAAGAAGTTTTTACACAGATTCTTCATTTTATATTATTCTATTATTACATTTAAATAATTTCTAGTAAAATAAAGAGTACATAAAGAAATAATAAGTTATGTCAAAATATAATAGATGCTTAAAATAAAAGGATGTAGAAAGATTAGAACAAAGTCTTCTTTAAACTGCATTAGAGACTTTGTTCTAAATGTTTTAGTTTTTATATTATAATTTTTAAGAGGTGTTGAAATGTCTTTATTAAAGGATATGATGTTAAATATTGGTGTAAGAGATATCATAGATATATTCTTAGTTGCTTTTGCTATATATAAAATGTATATATTGATTAAGGAAACAAGAGCTGAACAATTATTAAAAGGTATATTTGTCATACTTCTTCTTACCAACGTAAGTAAATGGCTTGAATTATATACAACTAACTGGATATTAGAAAAAGCGATGACAGTTGGAGTTATTGCAATATTAATAGTTTTCCAACCTGAACTTAGAAGAGCGCTAGAGTATATAGGAAGAACTAAATTTTTATCTAAATCTTTTATAGAAATAAAACGAGAAGAAGAAGAGCAAGTGATAGATGAAATAATAGAAGCAGTTGCATCACTATCCAGACAGAAGATAGGAGCATTAATAATTCTTGAAAGAGAAACAGGCTTAAATGAAGTAGTTGAGACAGGAACTAAAATAGAAGGTAACGTGTCCAGTTCATTATTAATAAATATATTCATACCTAATACACCTCTTCACGATGGTGCAGTTATTTTGAAAGAAGACATTATTAAGGCAGCAGCATGTTTATTACCATTATCAGAAAATATGCATTTAAACAAAGAATTAGGGACTAGACATAGAGCAGCAATAGGCATATCGGAAATGTCAGATTGTGTTGCTATAGTAGTTTCTGAAGAAACTGGTGGGATTTCCGTAGCAGAAAGAGGAAGATTAAGAAGATATTTAGATGTTAAATCTTTAAAGAATATTTTAATGAAGACTGATGATAAAATAGAGATTAAACAAAACTTCATAGCTAGATGGAGGAATAAAAATGAAAAATAAGAAGAAGGGAAATGTTCCAATTAAGATATTAGCAGCTATATTTGCTATAATTTTGTGGGTATATGTTATGAATGAGGTTAATCCTAAAATTATTAAAGAGATTCCAAATATTAAAGTCAACTATTTAGGAGAAGAGACATTAAAACAAGCTAATATAGTATTAATGGAACCCAAAGAAGCAACTGTAACAGTTAAAATCTCAGGAAGAAGAGATCAAATATTAAATATTGGAGAAAAAGACATATATGCAGAAGTTGATTTAGTTGGATATAGAGAAGGTGAAAATAAAATACCTATAAAAGTAATAAATCCTGCTAATGTAGAAGAAATAGTTGATTTTTATCCTAAAGAAATACTATTTAAATTAGATGAGATGGTAGAAAAACAATTGCCGGTTACTATTTATACAAAAGGAAAATGCAAAGAAGGCTATATTACAGGATCTGCAAGATCCAAACCTAATGATGTGCTATTAAAGGGTCCAAGCAGTTGGGTGAATTCTGTTGATAAAGTAGTAGCAACAGTTAATTTAAACAATGCAGAGGATGATATAAAAGTAAATGTTCCGATTACAGTACTAAACAATAAAGGAAAAGAAGTAAGTGGAGTAGAAAAAAATCCTAATCATGTTGATATAACAATACCTGTATTAAAGACTAAAAAAGTACCAATAGATTTAAATTTAATAGGTGAAGCTTTAGATGGTTACGAAATAACTAACATAACCCTAGATCCAAATTCAGTAACAGTAAAGGGTAAGGCTGAAATAATTGACAGTATATCAACTATAACTACAGAAGAAATAAATGTTAAAGATATAGCAACCTCTAAAACACTAAATGATATAAGGCTTATACTACCGACGGGTGTAAGTTTATTAGAAGATAAAGAATTTATAAATGTAAAAATAAATGTTGAGCAAATAAAATCAAAGAAATTACAATATACAACAGATGAAATAAAAATCAAAAATCTAGGAGAGGGTTTAGAAGTTAGAGGTATAGTAGCAAAGGATGGCATAGAAATAACCGTAGAAGGGGTAGAAAGTATGCTAGATTATATATCAAGAAAATATATAACCCCATATATAGATGTATTGAATTTAGAAGAAGGAGATTTTACTATTGAATTAAAAGCTGATGATTTATACAAAATTAAAGTAGTAGATGTCAATCCGAAAACAGTAAATATTAGTTTAGCAAAGATAGAAGAAGAAAGTACTATTAACGAAGAAGGTAATAGTGAAACTGAAGAAATATTAAATAACAATGAGCCACAAGGTGAAATAAATAGTGTTGACGCAAACTTTTGATATAAAATGAGGAGATGCCAATGAGGAAAGATTTGGAGATTATATTAAATTCAACACATGATGGTATGATAGCAGTAGACAAAAACGGGATTATAACATTGTTTAATAAAGAAGCAGAGAGGCTAATCAAAATAAAAGCAGAGGAGGCTTTAGGTAAACATGTTGTAGGAATAGTTCCAAATACTAAACTTCCTTATATATTAAAAACAGGTGAATATCAACTAAATAGACATCAAACATTAATAGGTGTTGAAATAATAACTAATAGAATTCCCGTTGAAGATGAAAATGGAGAAATAATTGGAGCTGTTGCAGTATTTAGAGATATTTCAGATATAGTAAATTGTGCAACAGAAATTACTGGACTAAAAGAAATGAAAAGTATGCTTACAGCAATTTTTAATTCAACACAAGATGCTATAACAGTTGTTGATCAAAACGGTATAAATATTATGATAAATACAGCATATACAAAGTTAACAGGTTTAACAGAAGAAGATATAATTGGAAAACCAGCTACATTTGATATATCTGAAGGAGAAAGCATACAGTTAAAGGTATTAAAAACTAAAGATACAATTAAAAATGTCAGAATGAAAGTTGGACCACATAAAAAAGAAGTCATAGCGACAGCTGCACCAATAATAGTAGATGATGAATTAAGAGGTAGCGTAGGAGTTTTAAAAGACTTGTCAGAAGTTAAAGAACTTACAGAAAAGTTAAAAGTAGCAAAGAAAATCATACGGAAGCTAGAAGCAAAATATACATTTGATGACATTATAGCCCAAAATTATAATATGGTATCAGCAATAGAAAAAGCTAAAAAAGCAGCTCTATTGCCAATAACAGTGTTGTTAAGAGGAGAAAGCGGAACAGGTAAGGAAGTTTTTGCACATGCAATTCACACAGCGAGTGATAGAAAATATAATCAATTTATAAGAGTAAACTGTGCGTCATTAAATGAAACACTACTGGAAAGTGAATTGTTTGGTTATGAAGAGGGAGCATTTACAGGTGCAAAAAAGGGTGGTAAAAAAGGGCTCTTTGAAGAAGCACAGGCTGGAACAATATTTTTGGATGAAATTGGAGACATATCATTAAATACACAGGTTAAACTCCTAAGAGTTATACAAGAAAAAGAAGTAGTAAGAGTTGGAGGAGTTAAACCAATAAATATAAATGTTAGAATTATAGCTGCAACAAATATGGATTTGGAAAAAGCAATACTAGAAGGAAGATTTAGAGAGGATTTATATTATCGACTAAGTGTAATGCCTATAATGATACCTCCATTAAGACTTAGAAAAGACGAGATATATGTACTAAGTATAAATTGCATAGACAAATTAAATAGAGATTATGGTCGAAATGTTCAAGACATATCAGATGAAGCAATAGATATTATGAAGGAACATGATTGGCCAGGAAATGTAAGAGAATTAGAAAACGTTATTGGTAGAGCATTAATAAATATGAAAGTGCAAGAAAAAATAATTTTACCAAGACATATTTCTATAATAGATCAATTCAGACATGTAGAAAGTTCAAAATCAAATCAAAAATATGAAGACATGTTATCAAACAATATAAAATTAGATGAAAATATAAGACCACTCAGTGACATTACCAAAGAAATAGAAAAAAAATATATTATTAAAGTTTTAAAGCAAAATAAAAATAATAAAACTAAAACAGCAAATGATTTAAAGATATCAATAAGAAATCTTTATTATAAAATGGAAAAATACAACATACAAGAGAATTAAGTATAGTGTGAAACTTAATAACAATGCAAAAAAATGCACGATTTAAAAAATCGTGCATTTTTTTGCATGAAAAATTCTGCGCAACAAATATTTATTTATAAATATTACTTTTACTTAAAATTTAACTAAAATTTGTAGAATACCTTATCGCTTCTTGTTTTTATTTTATTATTAATAAAAAAATTTTAGCGAAAAGTATTTAAATTTAAATTTGGTATAGCTGTTGCATTTATATAGTACAGGAGGTGAAGCTTTTGCATAGAAAACTTATTTTAGCAATAAATCCTGGTTCAACATCTACAAAACTTAGTATATTTGAGAATACAAATAGATTGATTGAGGGCAAAATAAGTCATACAGTTGAAGATTTAAAGAATTTTGAACATATAATAGATCAAAAAGATTACAGACTAGATTTAATTTTAGATTGGTTAAAGAATAAAGACATAAAACTTGATCAACTTAGGGCTGTTGTAGGTAGAGGTGGTTTATTAAGACCTATGTCTGGAGGTTCTTATATAGTAACACCTAGAATGGTTAAGGATTTAGAAATTGGAATACAAGGTGAGCACGCATCAAATCTTGGTGGAATATTAGCTAAAGCTATAGCTGATAAACAAGACATACCGGCATATATTGTAGATCCAGTAGCAGTAGATGAGTTTGAAGAAATAGCTAGAATATCAGGTTTTCCAGAAATAAAAAGAAAATCGTTACTACATGCACTTAATATAAAAGCAGTAGCACATAGATATTCAGATGAGATAAATGATGAAATTTCTAATATAAATTTAATAGTTGCTCATTTAGGTGGAGGAATTTCAGTAGCAGCTATGAGAAAAGGAAAACTAATAGATGTAAACAATTCAAATGAGATGGGACCATTTTCACCTGAACGAACTGGGGAATTACCAGTAGGTGATTTAGTAAGAATGTGTTTTAGTGGTAAATATAGCATTAAAGAGATGAAGAAAAAAATAAAAGGTACTGGTGGATTATCAGGGTATCTAGCAACAAATGATGCCAAGGAAGTAGTAAAGAGGATAAAACAAGGAGATAAAAAAGCAGAACTTGTATTTAATGCAATGGCATATCAAATAGGTAAGGAAATTGGAAAAATGGCAACTGTTTTGAAAGGCGAGGCAAACGTTATCATAATAACCGGTGGATTAGCATATTCTGATATGTTAATAGACAAAATAATAGATATGGTTAGTTTTATAGCGGATGTAAAGGTTTTCCCGGGAGAAGATGAAATGGAAGCTCTTAACATGGGAGCGTTAAGAGTTCTAGAAAATAAGGAAGAAGCAAAAATATACGAAAACGAGGTGGTACTAGATGATTAGGGGATTCAATGATGTTTTAGAATTAGCTAAAAAAAAGGGAGCAAAAACTTTATCAGTAGCAGCGGCTCATGACAAAGAAGTTCTCCTAGCAGTTAAGCAAGCAAATGATTTAGGTATAGCAGATGCAATATTAGTTGGGGATAAAGCTAAAATAGTAGAGATTGCAAGCGAAATATCTATGGATTTAGAAAAGTTTGAAATTATAGATATACCTGACATTGTTGAAGCTTCTGCTAAAGCTGTAGAGCTTATTTCAAAAGGAAAAGCTCATATTGTTATGAAAGGTTTAGTAGATACATCAATAATATTAAAAGCTGTATTAAATAAAGAAGCTGGATTAAGAACAGGGAAGGTTTTAAGTCATGTAGCAGTATTTGATTTAGATTCTTATGAAAAAATATTATTTGTAACCGATGCAGCTATGAATATAGCACCAGATTTAGAACACAAGAAACAAATAGTTGAAAACTGTGTAGAGGTAGCACATTCATTAGACATAGAAATTCCAAATGTTGCAGTTGTTTGTGCTAAAGAAAAAGTCAATACAAAAATGCCAGACACAGTTGTTGCCAAAGATTTAGAAGATATGAATAAAAATGGCGAAATAACAGGATGTACTATAGGCGGACCTTTTGCACTTGATAATGCAATATCACTTGAGGCTGCTAAACATAAAGGAATAGATCATCCAGTAGCTGGGAAAGCAGATATATTATTAATGCCAGACATTGAAGCTGGAAACATACTTTACAAAGCATTAGTATTTTTGGCAGGAGCTCAAAATGCAGGTGTAATAGTTGGAGCTAAAGTACCTATAGTATTAACATCCAGAGCTGACTGTGAAACAGCTAAGTTAAATTCAATTGCGTTAGGTGTATTAATGGCATCAAAGAAATAAATGAAAGCTTTTATCTAAACAATCTCAAGCTAGATTTTGTAATGGAAATTATACGAGTCAACAATTTTTAAAGGTCCTATGTATTTTACAAAAATAAAACTTTTAAAATGGGGGGTATCAAATGGAAACTTTTAGAATACTGGTAATAAATCCTGGTTCAACGTCTACTAAAATAGCTATCTTTGACAATGAGAAGAGTATATTTGAAGAAACACTCAGACATTCAGCTGAAGAATTAGCTCCTTTTGAAAAAGTATATGATCAATATGAATTTAGAAAAAATATCATATTAGAAACATTAAATGAAAAAGATATTAACGTAACTAAATTCAGTGCTATAGTCGGTAGAGGTGGATTGTTAAAGCCTATTTCTGGTGGAACATATGAAGTTAATGAAGCTATGCTTAGAGATTTAAAAGATGGAGTGTCAGGGGAACATGCTTCTAACCTAGGGGGAATAATAGCACATGAAATAGCTTCTCAATTAAATATTCCAGCATTTATTGTAGATCCTGTTGTCGTTGATGAAATGGATGAAATAGCAAAAGTTTCAGGAATGCCAGAGATAGAAAGAAAAAGTATATTCCATGCATTAAATCAAAAAGCAGTAGCCAGAAGAGCTGCAAAAGAAATGGGAAAAACATATGAAGATTCAAATATCATAGTGGCACATCTAGGTGGAGGAATATCAGTAGGAGCTCACAAAAAAGGAAGAGTTGTTGATGTAAATAATGCACTCGATGGAGAAGGACCTATGTCACCTGAGAGAAGTGGAAGCTTACCAGTAGGTGATTTGGTAAAAATGTGTTTTAGTAATAAATATTCTTTAGATGAGATTAAAAAGAAGATAAAAGGCAAAGGTGGTTTAGTTGCTCATCTTAATACAAATGATGGTAGAGAAGTTTCTAGTATGATAGATAATGGGAATAAAAAAGCTGCTTTAGTTTATGAAGCTATGGCATATCAAGTAGCAAAAGAGATTGGAGTATGTGCAGCAGTATTAGAAGGAAAAGTTGATGCCATAGTATTAACTGGTGGTATTGCATATGATGAGAAAATAGTTAAATGGATTTCAGACAGAGTTAGTTTTATAGGAGATATTAAAGTATATCCTGGAGAAGATGAATTAATAGCATTAGCTCAGGGTGGATTGAGAGTAGTAAGAAAAGAGGAACAGGCTAAGATTTATAGTTAAACTCAGATTATTCACAGAAAATTTAACGCTAAACAGCATATTGTTAGGAGTTATATTAATAATCAGGGTTAAATATAAAAGAAAATGAGTTAATAATATTTATTAGAGTTTTATTCATTTCAAAATATTACTTGTTAGTAAATTTGTGATATAATAACTAAAGAAATACATGAAATATTATGAAATATTGACAAAATATAAATAGCACTCAATTATGAAGGATGATGATTATGCACAAAGACAAGCGTATAAGAATAATAACTGGTCATTATGGAAGTGGAAAGACAGAATTTGCAGTTAATTATGTATTAGAACTTGCAAAATCAGGAGGAAAAGTTGCTATAGCTGATTTAGATATAGTAAACCCTTATTTTAGAAGCAGAGAAAAAACAGAGCTTTTAGAAGAAAAGGGTGTAAGGGTTATAGCAAGCTCATTGAAAGGGATAAATACTGATGTACCTGCTTTGAGTGCAGCAATAAATGCACCACTTGAAGATAAATTGTATGATTTAGTTCTTGATGTGGGAGGCGACCCAGTAGGTGCAAGAGTTCTAGGTAGATATTATAACTTTTTTTCAGATAAAGATGACTATGACATGTTTTTAGTAGTAAATGCAAATAGACCTGAAACACAGACAGTAGAAGCGGTTATATCATTTATTAAAAGTATAGAACATGCTTCTAGATTAAAGATAACAGGTTTGATAAATAATACGCATCTTTTAAAAAGTACAACTCTTGAAGATGTTATGAGAGGACAAAAGCTTGTAGAAGAAGTTGCAGAAACAACAGGATTAGAAGTTAAATATGTTTCAGTTATTGAAAGTCTAGCCGATAAGCTTCCAAGTGATATACAAGGAGAAATAATACCTATCAAAATGTATATGAGAGAAGAATGGATGAGCTAGAAGCAGTAGACAATTGACTTTGTCAATTTAGTATATATGGATAGTTGCATGGTTATTCTTTGCAACTAGCTATTATGAATTTTACAAGGAGGGGTGAAAATTTATGGCAGTTAAAGGTAAAGTTAAATTCAATGAAGATTTATGTAAAGGTTGTGGTCTTTGTACAACAGTTTGTCCTGTGAACATAGTTCTTATAGACAACGATAAAATTAACATCAAAGGTTATCATCCAGCAACAGTTAAAGAGATGGATAAATGTATAGGTTGTACTAATTGCGCAACTATTTGTCCAGATTGTGTTATAGAGGTTGAAAGAATAAAAGAATAGCAAAGGGAGGGAAATGAAAAATGGCTAAAATATTAATGAAGGGAAATGAAGCTATAGGAGCAGCAGCTATAAAAGCAGGCTGTAGGTATTTCTTTGGTTATCCAATTACACCTCAAAATGAGGTACCTGAATATATGGCAAGAGAACTTCCAAAAGTAGGAGGAGTATTTTTACAAGCAGAAAGTGAAGTAGCTGCTATAAATATGGTATATGGTGCATCAGGAGCAGGAGCAAGAGTTATGACATCTTCTTCAAGCCCAGGAATTGCATTAAAACAAGAAGGTATTTCTTATATAGCAGGAGCAGAGCTTCCATGTGTAGTAGTAAACGTAGTAAGAGGGGGTCCTGGATTAGGTGGTATCCAACCTGCTCAATCAGATTACTACCAAGCAACTAGAGGAGGCGGTAACGGTGACTATAGAATGCCAGTTTACGCTCCAAGTAGCATTCAAGAAACTGTTGATTTAATAATGGGAGCATTTGATGTTGCTGACCAATATAGAACTCCAGTTATGATTTTGGCAGATGGTATGATAGGACAAATGATGGAGCCTATTGAGTTTAAAGAGCCAAAGAAAAGAGAATTAGCTCCTAAAACATGGGCAACTACAGGAACAAAAGACGAAAGAAAACCTAATATAATAAATTCACTATTCATAGACCCTCAGGAACTAGAGGATCATTGTATTAGACTTGAAAAGAAATATGATCTTATAGCTCAAAACGAATGTCTTGTAGAAGAATATAAGCTAGAAGGAGCAGAGATTGTTGTAGCAGCTTATGGTACTACTTCTAGAATTGTTAAAAATGCAATAGACAAATGTGCTGAATTGGGAATTAAAGTTGGTTTAATCAGACCTATAACATTATGGCCATTCCCATTTGCAAGCTTTGAAAAAATAGAAGATACTACAAAAGCAGTATTAACTGTTGAAATGAGTACAGGTCAAATGATAGATGATGTTAAAATAGCTATGAACGGTAGAATGCCTGTAGAGTTCTACGGAAGAACAGGAGGAATGGTTCCAACTCCAGATGCTATAGTAGAAAAAATCAAGAAAATTGTTGGGGGTGAAAAGTAATGACAGTAGCATTCAAGAAAACTAAAGGATTAACAGACAAACCTTTACATTATTGCCCAGGATGTACACATGGTATAATCCATAGATTAGTTGCAGAGGTATTAGAAGAACTTGAAGTACTTGATAAAACAATAGGTGTTGCACCTGTTGGATGTTCAGTATTTGCTTATGATTATTTCAACTGTGATATGCAGGAAGCAGCTCATGGTAGAGCACCTGCTGTTGCTACAGGTATTAAAAGAGTTAACCCTGATAAAGTAGTATTTACTTATCAAGGTGATGGAGACTTAGCTTCTATAGGAGCTGCTGAAATAGTACATGCAGCACATAGAGGAGAAAAAATAACTACTATATTTGTAAACAATGCTATATATGGTATGACTGGTGGACAGATGGCTCCTACAACTTTAGTAGGACAAAAAGCTACAACAGCTCCTTATGGTAGAGACGAAGCACATTGTGGTAAATCTCTAAAAGTATCTGAAATGTTAGCTACAATTGATGGAGCTAAATTTGTAGAGAGAGTTTCAGTTAATAGTCCTGCAAATATAAGAAAAGCTAAAAAAGCTATAAAAAAAGCTTTTGAATTACAATTAGCAAACAAAGGCTTTGGTATAGTAGAGGTATTATCTACTTGTCCTACAAACTGGGGACTATCACCAGTAGAGGCTATCAAATGGTTAGAAGCAAATATGATACCATACTATCCATTAGGTAATTTACGTGATGTAGAGGAGGCGAAATAATATGCAAGAAAAAGTTATAATTGCAGGGTTTGGTGGCCAAGGTGTTATGTCTATGGGTCAATTACTAACTTATGCAGGAATGATCGAAAACAAAAACGTATCATGGCTTCCTTCTTACGGACCAGAAATGCGTGGAGGTACAGCAAACTGTAATGTAATGGTTTCTGATAATCTTATTGGTTCACCAATAATCACTAATGATGCTACAACTGGCATAGTTATGAACTTACCATCATTAATTAAATTTGAATCAGATGTAATTCCGGGGGGGAAATTACTAATAAACAGCTCTTTGATAGATAAAAAAGCAGAAAGAGATGACTTAGATGTTTACTATGTACCAGCAAATGAGATAGCTAATGAGCTTGGAAATATTAAAGTTGCTAACATGGTAATGCTAGGTGCATACTTAGAGCTTACAAAAGCTGTAGAAACTGAATCTGTAATAGAAGCTTTCAAAAAAGTGTTCGGAGAAAAGAAAGCTAAATTTATACCATTAAACAGAGAAGCATTAGCAAAAGGTGCGGCTTATATAAATAAATAAAACTCTTATTGAACTCGATATGTAAATATTTTTGAGGCTATAACATAATTATGTTATAGCCTTTATATGTAATAACCTATAACAATGAATTAAGAAAACAAATGAGCATTTCAATTGTAAATCTTACAAAGCTTGACCCTAAAAAAATTCTAATTACATTTTTCTCATTTCAAAAACTTTTATAACAAGAACATAGCATATTATAAAACTAATATTGATATTATATTTCTAAATAAATTGCCTTGTATATGAATTGTAATACTATTCAACTAGAAAATAAGCTATAATAGAATAAGAGTCCAAATTTTATAATGTAGTACATAATATACTATAAAGAAATATACTATTAAAAGAGGGGGTTATTAAATAATGGGCAAACTCTTTGGAACAGATGGAGTGAGAGGAATAGCTAATGTAGATTTAACTGCAGAGCTTGCATATAGACTTGGAAGAATAGGAGCTTACATACTAACAAAAGGTAAGAAAGGTTCTAAAATAATCGTTGGAATGGATACAAGAAAATCAAAAGATATGTTAGGAGCTGCTTTAACAGCAGGTATTTGCTCAGTAGGAGTAGATGTGTTAAACGTAGGTGTGGTTCCAACACCCGCAGTTTCATATCTTACCAGACTACATGAAGCAGATGCAGGAGTAGTTATATCAGCTTCACACAATCCGGTTGATTATAATGGAATTAAATTTTTCAATTCAAAAGGATATAAATTAAATGATGATATAGAAAATGAAATAGAAGAATATATATTAAATGATAAAGATGTTGAGTATAGACCATTAGGCGAAGACATAGGAGAAGTTAATATAATCAAGGATGCAGTGCTAGAATATACGAATTATCTAAAAGGTTTAATTGATGTTGATTTCAAAGGTTTAAAAATAGCAGTAGATTGTGCTAATGGAGCTTCATTTGAAGCAGCACCAAAGCTACTAAAAGAATTGGGAGCAGATATTAAAGTTTTTTACAATACACCTAATGGAATAAATATAAATTTTAACTGTGGCTCAACACATCCTGAGATATTACAAAAGCTTGTAGTAGAAAATAGCTGTGATGTTGGATTAGCATTTGATGGTGATGCAGATAGATTAATAGCAGTAGATGAAAAAGGTAATATTATTGATGGAGACTATGTGTTAGCAATTTGTTCGACTCATTTAAAAGAAAAGGGATTACTTAAGAATGATACAGTTGTAGGTACTATCATGACCAACATGGGCTTAGATAAATATTGTGAAACTCAAGGAATAAAAGTAGTAAAAACAAAAGTTGGAGATAGATATGTATTAGAAGAAATGCTAGAAAAAGGTTATGTCTTAGGTGGAGAGCAGTCAGGACATATAATTTTCCTTGATTATAACACAACAGGAGACGGTTTACTAACTGCATTACAGATTATATCAGTGATGAAAGCAAAAAACAAACCGTTATCTGAGTTAGCAGCAGTATTAAAAAGATATCCACAAATATTGGTAAATGCAGAAGTTAATAAAGATAAAAAGACAAAGTATCTAAAAGATGATATAATAATGAGCGAAATTCAAAAAATAGAAGAAGAATTTCATGGAGAAGGAAGAGTTATCATAAGACCTTCAGGCACTGAAGCCTTGGTTCGTGTAATGATAGAAGGACAAGATGAGAAAAAGATATCTCAAAAGGCAAATTACTTAGCAGATTTAATCAAACAGCGACTTAAATAGTTGCTGTTTGTTATTTAAGTAGAAAACTCGACTTTAAATGAAACTCCTACTCACTTTGTTCCTAGGAGTAAGTGATTCACACCAAATAAATTTGGGTTCTCTGCTTATGATTTTGAAAGATTGATTTTTTGTGTTCTATTTATTCCAAAACTATTATCGAGAAAATTCATTGTTCTAAAAATTTCAATAAGATGATTCTTTTTATATAAATCAAAACACTCTATTTTTGTTTTTTGTGTAATGAAAGGAACCATGATTGTAGGATTATGAAAATCACTTGTATTAAACAAGATATACAAGCTACGAGTAAAGTTTTGATTGTTTGTTATAGCTGATAGAGTATTCATTAAACTATTTATATTACCATTACAAAGTATTTCAGTATTTTCACTTACAATGCCATAGCTAGTAATATTGTTAATATGAGTTAAATGACTTAATTTGTAATTTTGGCTAAATCCAATATATCCAGATTGAGAAATGTACAAGTCATAGTTTTTGTCGCAAGTAAACCTTCTAGCATCTCTTAAGTTAGGATCTTGTTCAAGATTTCTCCTGGCAATGTTGTTTTTGAATGCAATAATACAAAGTATAATAAATTTGACAATTGCATAAGCTGAAACTGCAAAAAAAACGACCATTGCTATCGTACCAATAGTATCCCAGAAGTTTTCACTAATAATTTTTTCAGTCGCAAATATTAAACTAATTGCAGTGACAGTAAAGGATATAAACATTAGGTTACCGATTCTTTTCATTGATTTTAAAATATTAAGCATAAAATTATCCTCCTAAATACATTATTCAGTATATAGCAAACTGTAATAAAATACAATATATTTGATATGAATTATTTAAAATATAGTATCATATTTAAAATTTGGAAATACACTATTAAAGAGGAGAGTAATTAATGTAAGCTTTCGGAAAATGATAAATAAGGTAGAAAATTTAGAATTAAATAATAAGTTTATAAATGTCATGAAAAAGTCAAAAAAGAAAAAGAGACAAAATGCGTAGAAGATGATATAATAAATGTTGATATAAAAAAACAGTATTTAGGTAGAAGGTTGATATGAATAAAACCAAAAAGCAAATTTCTTAGTAAAGCTAATCGCGACTTTCATAGTATTACTGTTTGATACTCATATTTGTAGGAGGTGATAATAATAGAGAATGATACAATTAAATAAGTTTTTAGCGCCAGAACATAATATACTTATGTTGACGAGGGCGAGGTTAATCGAAAATTCGGCGGGTGCCTCGGGGTATACCACTACCCTTAAAGATTCTACAAACCCCACAAGTGATTGTGAGAACAAAAGGAATTAGGTGGTTTAAACTCATGTCTATATTTGAATGAGTTGTTTTGTGATGCCTAAAATTAGAAAAAAATAACAAAATAGAGATAAAATGCAGAAAAATTATATAAAATAATGGAGGATTCAATATATGTGTGGAATAGTTGGATATATAGGAGAAAAGCAAGCTACAAATATTTTAATAGATGGATTATCAAAGTTAGAATATAGAGGATATGATTCAGCAGGAGTAGCAATTATAAATAATAATAAATTGAATGTAAGAAAATTCAAAGGCAGATTAAGTGTACTTGAGGAAGATTTAAGGCAAAATGAGATACAAGGAAATATAGGAATAGGGCACACTAGATGGGCAACACATGGAGAACCATCTGATGTCAATTCCCACCCACATACAAATTGTACAAATGATATAGCGGTTATACATAATGGTATAATTGAAAATTACATGAAGATAAAAAAATGGTTAGAAGAAGTTAGTGATGTAACATTCAAATCAGAAACAGATACAGAAGTAATAGCACACCTTATAGATTATTTTTATGAAGGAGATTTAGTTGATGCAGTATATAAAGCAGTAGAAAAAATGGAAGGTGCATATGCGATAGGTGTAGTATGCAAAAAAGAGCCAGATAAAATAGTAGCGGTAAGAAAAGACAGTCCACTAATAGTAGGGATAGGAAAAGGCGAAAATTTCCTAGCATCAGACATACCAGCACTTTTAAAATATACAAGAGAAGTATATTTGATAGAAAATGATGAATTTGTTGTATTGACTAAAGAAGATATAAAGATATTTAATGAGTTTCGTCAAGAAGTAAAAAGAGATGTATTCAAAGTAACCTGGGATGTAGAATCAGCAGAAAAAGATGGTTACGAGCATTTCATGATAAAAGAAATAAATGAGCAGCCAAAAGGAACAAAAGAGACACTTCAAAGAAGATTAGATGATAACGGAGACATATATCTTGATGGAATCAAGATTACAAAAGAGGATTTAGAAAATATAAACAAAGTATATATAGTAGCATGTGGAACAGCTTATCATGCGGGACTGGTTGGTAGGAGTATAATAGAAAAATATGCTAGAATATCAGTAGAAGTAGATATAGCATCAGAATTTAGATACAGAAACCCAATAATAGACGAACACACATTGTTCATAGCAGTAAGTCAATCAGGAGAAACACTAGACACATTAGCAGCACTTAGAGAAGCAAAAAAACATGGTGCTAGAATTTTATCACTAGTAAATGTAGTAGGAAGCTCAGTAGCAAGAGAATCACATGATGTTTTTTACACATGGGCAGGACCAGAAATAGCAGTAGCTTCAACAAAAGCTTTTACAACACAGCTAATGGCTTTCAACATGATAGCACTACACATGGGTTTAACAAAAGGAACATTAACAAAAGAGAGATACACTAATTTAATCGGGCGCTTAAAAGAATTACCGAATAAAATTCAAACACTATTAGATCAATATGAACTAATACAAGAAGTAGCAGACAAACAATTTAACAATGAAAAAGTATTCTTTATGGGTAGGGGAATAGATGTAGAAATAGCAAAAGAAGGATCATTAAAGCTAAAAGAAATTTCATACATCAATTCATTTGCAATAGCAGCAGGAGAATTAAAACATGGAACAATAGCACTAATAGAAGACGAAACATTTGTAATAGCACTAGCAACACAAGACAGACTATATGAAAAAATGTTATCAAACATAAAAGAAGTAAAAGCAAGAGGAGCACATGTACTTGCAATAGCAAAAGAAAACAACGAAGAAATAGAAAAAATAGCAGACAAGGTAATATACATCCCAGAAACAGAAGACGAATTAACAGCAATTCTTAGTGTAATTCCACTACAGCTATTATCATATTATATAGCAGTGGCAAGGGGATGCGATGTTGATAAGCCACGAAATCTGGCCAAGTCTGTTACTGTAGAATAAGAATCGTCCTAAAATGGCAAAATCCTTCGTTGTTGAAATTTTCGAGACTAATCATGAGTAGAGAACAGAAATCTATGATTTCTTGTGAATCACTTACTCCTAGGAGCGGAGCGAGTAGTGAGCTACATCATGATACGCTCATATCCCTGAAAATTTTAACGCCTTGGATTCCACTCATTTTATAACGATTTTTTCTATAGCACACTAATTGGTGAATTTCTACTAACATCGAGACTAATCATGAGTAGAGAACAGAAATCTATGATTTCTTGTGAATCACTTACTCCTAGGAGCGAAGCGAGTAGTGAGCCACATCATAGTACGCTCATATCCTCGATGTTTTTTATTCCTTGAATTTTACTCATTTTAAAGCAATTCTTCCGAAACGCTCCAAAATGTCGAATTGTTAGACCAATCATGAGTAGAGAACCAAAATCTATGATTTTGTGTGAATTACTTAGTAAGTAAAAACTTTTTCACAAAGGACACGTAATTTAGATTAGAAATCTAGTTACGTGTTTTTTGCTATTTCCATAATAAAGGATATAAAAATGGAATAATATTGGGAAATTTATCATTTAAGATGCAATATTACATAATGAAATAAAAATTTGCGAAAAAGCAAAAAATATGTAGATAATTGTATAAATTATGATAAAATAAAATGTAAAATGGTTTTTATGACGATAACAAAGTGAATTACTTATCTTATTGCTAAGATTCGGTTAAGGTTTTCTACTCTAAAAAAATGGTTATTTATACGTAATTGTCTAATATTTATTTTAAAAGGAATTAAAATCCTTGCTAAATTATTAAATGTATTTTGTAATGTATAAATTAGTTATAAATAAAGCAAGGTAGATCTTTTTTAAAAGTATTAGAAAATATAATTTAATAAAAGTTATAAGGGTTTATAACTAAGATTAAATAAAGGAGGTAATATATGTTTAAAAGGGCTTTATCTATTTTGCTTGTAGTGATAATGATTATGAGTACTATGCCAATCACTGCATTGGCGAACATAGGAAATACAAAGGGTAATACTGCAGAGAAAAATCAGCAGATATTGGACGCTATTTCTCCGATTACCAAGGATAATACAAGCAAGGAGGACATGCTTATCAAGCTTCAAAATTTAGGATTACTGGATGGAGAAGGGGAGCTTGTTACTAGTACAATTATAGTTGATGGTAATGAAATGAATCTTACACAGATAAGAGAAATGTTAAATGCGTCAGAAGCAGATTTAACTAAAATAGTCAGCGTAGATGATATTTCTATTTCTCTTGGTGATTTAAAAAAGATGCTTGCTATAGAGGAGGAATTGACACGTATACGTAGCGAGTATTTAGATCCCAATATTACATTAACAGAAGCACATGAGATGGCATTACAGTCACTTATGAATCAGTTGATGTCAGAGGGGCTTACATTTAATATAGGAGATGGAACTGTTGTTAGAGATTTATCTGGTGTACATAGAGATGTTAGAGTTAGTTTGTTTGCACAAATAACTAGTTCAAAAGTGACAGTTACTGCAAAGTTAAATAAGAAGCAGACAGAGGATGTGACTTTTAGTTATCGTACGCTAGAAGGCAGCGCTACGAAAGATTATTACACAGAAACAACTGATACAGCAACAATTCCAGCTGGTAGTACAGAAACTACTATCAATATTCCTATTAATAATTCTAGTAAAAAGGATTGGTACAATAAGATAAATTTCT
The DNA here is from genome assembly GCF_001559865.1 of Abyssisolibacter fermentans. NCBI lineage: Bacteria > Bacillati > Bacillota > Clostridia > Eubacteriales > Clostridiaceae > Abyssisolibacter > Abyssisolibacter fermentans. Next base: position 57,094 of record NZ_LOHE01000049.1, on the reverse strand, counting down.
ATATAAATTGTTATGATATAACAAATGCTCTTTTTGATAACGAAAAGGAAAGTAGTATTATTAGTATTGGCATTGCTGGCGAAGTTGACTATCCTGCTATTTATGGTAGGGTTTCATCGGGTAATGTGTGGGATTTTGGTTCTTATTATGCAGAGGATGAAGGTAGTGTAGTTCAAACAATTAATAAAGAAGGTGGCAATTGGTATCATAGAATTACTCAAGTTGAATCGCCGGCGTATTACAACGGTATATATATCAAAAGGAATCTAATACCAAATGAAGAAATTACGTTTTTAAAGGATAAAGGGATAATAACTCATCTTACACCCTATAGTGCAGTAGGTGTGGAGTTTGTAGATTTTTGGAAGGGCAATGCTATATCCTATAAAGGTACTATTCCTTATCTTTACTATCAGGGAAATAATGGTGAAACTAATGTTATAGGTAGTATTGCAGAAGAGAAAATAAATAGTACGGGATATATTAGTATTGATGATGTGATGAGGGATGATGGTAATATTTATTTAACTGGTTTAGCGTTGAAACATTTAGTAGATCCAGTTCCGGTAATATCACTAAATTCTATAAACTATGGCAGTAATAATCCTTATGAAATGCTTTGCCTAGTTGACTACAAAAAACCAACAGTTACTAAGGTAGAATATACAAGTGGTAATTATGCAATTGGTGACAGTATACCTATCGCAGTTACCTTCTCCGAGCCAGTTAAACCAGATAATCTACAGATTATAGCAAATGGAGTAACACTTAACACTCAGGAGTCTACTAATTCCTATAGTGAGAAATTAAGTTTTCTCTATCCAGTGACTCAGCCTATATCAGAGATAAATATTACAAGAATATCAGGTGTTAGGGACTTGGGCAATAATACAATGAACACATATAACCAAGAGGTGCAGATTGATATTGACGATATTACAGCAGTAAACAAAAGAGATGCTTTTAAAAATTATAACATAGATATTGATGGGAATGAAGCAACAATAGAAATCCCTATTGATACTGATAATGAAGCCGTTTCCAGCTGGATAATTTCAGAGGCACAGGAAAATAATAATGCAGGTATCATTTCTAGTCTTAGTGCAAAGGTAGTTGGAGAAGACCACGGACCTTATGATGTTGTTTTTAAGATAGATGATATAGCTAATCCTACTAAGCTAGTAGGAGAATTTGCCATACCATACAATTTTACCGACAATGATGTAAAATATATCATAGCTTTTTATTTAGACAAAGAGATTGGGTCTAGTGAGAACAAAAATCTTTTGTATGACGTGGATACAAGCTATACAATTGTGCCAACTGTATTCTTAGAAGATGGAGATTTTTCAATAGATTATCAAAAATGGCCAGAGGATTTAAGTAAAGATTTATATATAGATGAAATAGGAGTTTTAGATTTAGGAATTGAAGTAACAAATGATAAAGCTACATGGCAGTCAAATGATGATTTTATGTGGGAAAGTAGTGACGAAAACATAGCTACTATTAATAGTGATGGTGAAATAGTATTTACAGGAAAAAATGGACAAGTATATTTTACTCTTATCGCATTAAATGGAGGAGTAGGGGAACAAGTACAAATCAAAACAGAAACAATGTCCGTTAAAGCAGGACTTACACCTTTTTTAATCATACCAGAGGGAGCTAATACTATTACCGTAACAAAAGGAGATTCAGGACAGTTAAGGTGGAGTAGTAATATTGTTCAAAAGAAAATTGATGCAAGTGAAACAACAGAAACTAACTTTGACATCAATATATACAAGGCAGTTTATGACATAGATGATACAGTAACAAAAGGAGAGCTTGTTTTTAATGACATAGTTTTATCATCTGAAAGTAATCAAGTTGCTTCTTACAATATTCCAGCAGAGGTTATAGCAGATATATCGGTAATAGGAAAAGTTAGCTATATAGTAGAAGTAAGCTCAGAATTGAGTTCAGAGATAATAACAGCAAAGGGATATATTGAAGTTAAAGCTTCTCCTGCTGTAGTTACTCTAGAGCCTTTAGAGAACCTGTTTATTACTGATAAAGTAGATAGTGTAGATATTAACTACTCTGTTGATAATTTTGATAATGTTAATACAGAAAGTGAATTTTTATTTAAGATTATCAAAAATGAAGATGAACCAATTATAGAAAGTACAGAAATGACAGGTAGCTATAATTTAACTATTGATGATGTTGGTGATAATAATCTAAAGGATATCTATACAGTAACTGTAATGGCTAAAAATGCACTAGAGCCTACTTGGTCATATGATTCTTATGTACTATATGTATATAATGAAGATGCCATAAAAATAATTGTGAATGGTGAAGCTGTTTCTGAGTCAATTGTTCTTGATAATAACGCTAAAATTGCAGCCTTGTCCAGTGAGGAAATACTTAAGCTGAAAAGAGAAATTTCTTTAGATAAAAATATTAGTATAAATGGAGATGAGTATGTATGGGCAGAGCTTGGAGATATGATATCATGGGATACATCAGGAAAGTCTGCTACAGTTAATTACAATAACTTAGGCACATATTTTAATATAGATTCTTTGGGATATACTGGTTACTCTCCAAGTACAGAATTTATTTTATCTGGATTAAAAAACGGTGATACAAGGATTACGGCTACTCATGGTTTGTCTAAAATGTCAGACAGCCTTGATGTAAAAGTAACTACCCTTAAAGATAAACTTTATCTTTTTCAAGCTTTTCCAAAAACAGAGACAGAGCTGACATACTACGTTGGAAGTGAGAAAAAGACAGTTACTACAAATAGCAAAGGAGCTATTGCAATATATGAAGAAAACGGAATAAACAGTGATATTTATTTTAAATCATCGTACAATGGAAATGTGTATTTAGGAACTGTTTATAATAATAACCTAAAAACTAAGGAACAGGATGCAACCAAAAATAAGCTTTATCCACTAAATATTGCTGAGCTCAGACCTGTAACAAAGCCTTCAATAGCTTTAACTACAAAAGATGGTAGTGTCTATGATGGAAATGTTACTTTAAGAGGTGGCGTATACAAAAACAGACAGTATTGTGAAAGTGCATTGATTAATGATCATGATGGTAAAGTTGACCAAACTGTTAGTGTTAGAGATGGAGTTTTTGAAGTTAATCTTGATAGTACACAGTTTTGGGTAAGTAATAATAAAGAAGAGTTAAATGGAACGGATGATATAGAGTTTGTTTTTGAACTTCAGTTTCCAAATGGTGAGTATTATCCAGAAGTTATTAAAGTAGATGGTAATGTTAACAATAACAAATATGTTCAAAATGGAGAGAATAAAGTCATTTTAACAAGTATAGAAGCAGGTGATGGGGCTTCTTCATATTTATATAAGAATAATGTATGTTTTGAAGATGGATCAGAATTAAAGATTAATAAGGATGCATCTAAGATTGGACCTAATAAAAACTTTCCTAATATTGAGCTTGTTTCTACTATACTTTGTTTAGATGGAAAAATAGGAGACAGCTATACATCTGAAATAGTTGACCAGTTTAAGGATGTGCCAACTGGGCAGAGTTATAGCATGGTGGATTATCCGTTTTCTAGTTACCCTATTTTAGTCCATAGGCTTAGATTAAATAAAGATACTCTTTGGATGGGAGATAGACTATCAAGAAGTATATTTATAAAAGTAAATAAAGATAACAAACAGATTGCCAAATTACCTTACCATTTTAACATCGTAAATCTTATTAATATTGATATAACAGAGGATGGAGAAGTTACTGGATTCCCGAATAAAATGTTAAGTGAGATTATGAAGTCAGGTAAAGATGACTTTAATACTTCTGATAGAATAATCAGTAAAGTATTAGAAGGAGTAGGCAGCGTAGAAGGTTTAGATACGTCTGTGATTCAAATGATGCTTAAACCTACCTCTGATCCTGCAGTATTTGACACAATAATTAAGGTTAATATTGGATATGGAGATGTGGGAGGTATAGATGATAGAGAGAAGACAGGTACGTATTTAACAGGACCTAGTGAGGATGCTGGAGAATTTAGCCTTGGTGTAGATAGTGCAATTGACACAAGAGATTTACTAGCTGGTGATTATAAAGAAGGCTTCAAAGGTGAAGGTAAAACTAAGAAAATGACAAGTTTAAGTCCATCATTTGAAGGTGGAGGATATGTTACTGGTAAGATAAGATATAACTTTGATGATATGAAATGGGAGATGTTTACTACAAGTACTAACATCCATGCAGCAGCTGGTATTAACAGCCAAATCCTCATTAATTCTATGTTAGGATATGTACCTGTAACCGCAGAGTTTGATGCAAATGGATCTGTATCTTTTTCATATTCTATGGCATCGCATTCTGGTACAAAAATTGAAAGACTATATGATGAAAAGTTTGTGAATGATTACTTAAAAGAACTTAGATTTGATCTTTATGTAAAGGCTTTTGGCGGTATTGGTGTTGATTATTCTATAGTTGCACTTAAAGTAGGAGTATTTGGCGACCAAGACCTCAGCTATACTTTAAGGTGGCTAAACAGAGATTATCTTGATAAGGATAAAAAATTATTTGGTAGTGAATTGAGAGCAGAAGGTAGAGTAGGTATTGAGTTTAAAGCAAAATTAGGTTTTATTGACTATACTAAAATACTTGCAAGTGCTGGATATACAGCTGCTAAGGAATATTTTAGCTGGGATAAAATTGATGACTATTGGAAAAAACATAAGAATGGTACTATTCAAAATGACCCAATTAGTGTAATAGCTTCTAATACATTTAATAATCGTGGAATGGATATGGAAGTTGCATACCAAACTGTTACACTTGAAGATAGAGACTACCTAGAACATTATGACCGTGAATGGAAAGGTCCTGCTAAAAATAGTATAGCTAAGGGGAAAGCATTACTTGTTGCTAGTCTAGATAAGATAGGGATTATGTCTATTGATGAAACAAATGAGGTAGATAGTCTTGAGACAAATTCATACCCTTATTCAAATCCTAAGTTTACTGATGATGGAGAACTATTGGTTTATTTATCGGATATGGACAGTAGTGATGTAGAAAAGACAAAAGTGTGTTTCAGTAAACGTTCTGGAAATTCTTATGAAGAAGGGTCAGAGCTTTATGAAGAAAACTTAGGATATGGAGATTCATATTTAAATGTAGCTGGAGATGATAATTTTGCAGTTGCAACATGGGTAACTCAAACTGAGAGTATCAACAAAGATGCAGGAACTGAGCTCACAAATGAGGATATAGCTTTAATGACAAATAGTACTGAAATTATGGCAAGTATATACTCTAATGGTAAATGGTCAACTCCTGTGGCTCTTTCAGATAATAAGAATGTGGACTTAGCACCTGTTGTTTCTACTAATGGTGACAAGGTACTTGTAGCATGGCGTAGTGCTTATGCAGAAGATGCACAAAAGGCAATTGAGTTTGGTGGAAATGACAAAATAGTGTATAAAATCTATGATAAAGCTTCAAAAACATGGAGTAGAGATGCTAAGGTATTATATAATGGTACATTAGGAAATATAATGGGTATTGAGGCTGAAATGCTTGATGATGGAACAAGCAGTGTTGTATATACTGTTGAAAAAACAGTCGGTGCAGGAGATCCTAATGCAAAGCAAAACAACAATAATCTAGAAGTGCTATATTCTGTAATAGACGTAGATGGTGAGCTTGTACAAAGTGTTAGGGCAACCAATGATGACTATGTTGACGAAAATCCACAAATTACTACTCATAGATTTGATGACGGTATAGAAAGATTTGTTATCGGATGGTATAGCGTAAATGGTGCTAGCGATATCAGGCTAAGTGCGTTCAATAATGAAGGTGCGATTTACAATGGATTTATAGATAGTATAAAAGAAGTTGTAAGTAGTTCAAATGTAAATATAAGTAGCAAATTCAAATTTTCTAAGGGAGAACCTATTGATGATATTTCAATAGTTTGGGTTGAACCTATGAAGAGTGATACAAGTGATGGCGATAATGAAGCTCTAGCGGATAAAGATGGATTATACGGTGTAAAAATACTAGCTAAAGATAAAAGCTTTTTTGCAACATCACCAAATCAATTGGCTGTAATGGATGACTATACTCTAATAGATCATTTTGATGCTAGGACAACAGATGAAGGTAATATCAAGACTGTTATTTTAGCTACAGATTATAATAGTGGTAAAGAGAAACGTTATTCAGCAGAGAGTGGAAGCATCTATGTTAAAGAAGGTGTATCAGAATTATTAACTGCTACAGGAGTTTTTAACAATTGTATTAGAATCAATAGTGTTTATTATGATTTGGAAAGTGTAAGATCGGGTATGGAAATACCAGTTCAAATTGAAGTGTATAATAGTGGTATTGATGAGATAAATACAGTTGATATTGAGCTTGATGGAGCTACAAAGAATTTCAATCTTGAATATCCTCTAGTATCAGGAAGCAGCAAGACATTTACAGTTTATTATACAGTACCAGAGAATATATTAAATGTAGATTATAAAGTAACTGCTAAATATAAATCTGAGAGTGTATCAGAAGACGGTAAACTATATATGGTCTTCCCAGATGTAGGAATATCAAGAATTGATATAGTGGGAGAAAGCGAAGGATTAAGAGATATTGCATTTTCCTTGTATAACGATTCAGGTATAAAGTTAGATGATAACAAACATAGAATTTTGGTTAAATTTTATGATAATGCAAACCTTGAAGGAGAACCACTTAATTCAGTTACCATAACAAGCTCTGATGATATCGAAAAAATTAATAAAGGAACATACTCTTCAGGAGTTAGATTTATAATAGCTGATTTATTAGAAGATGGAATGGAGATACCAAGTGGCGGAATCACTATTTATAGTTATGCAAAAATAGAAGAAGAAACTGATGATGATGAATATGTCAAACTTCCAGAAATAAAAGAAGCTAATAATAAAAAAAGTGTAACCTTTGAAAGTTTGATTGAAAAACAAAATAATCAGAAGGTTACGATTCTAACAAAGCAAAGCATAGATGAAGGCAAAACAATAGTAGATGTTACAGTAAAAAATAATTCACTTGCAGAAACTACAGATGGTAACTTGATTGTTTCTATAAAGAACAAAGCAGGTGAAGTAATAGAGCAAAAGCAAAGCTATGATGTTAGTAAAGAAAATAGTGGCTTGATTAAATTAGGTTACGAAGAGAAAGCTACCCAAAGGTTTGTATTTAATAGTGTGGCAGAGTTAAGTGAAGTATTATACTCTGATGCAGTTTTAGATAAGGATAATGCTGATCTTGGGATACTCACAATAACTGGTGTTCCCCTTTATTTTGAAAGGGATGTGTATACTTACGATATAACAATAGACAAGCCAAAGAATACAACAATAGAGCTTGCAGTAGCTAATCCTAAGTCAACTATTAAGGTTAATGGCACTGAGTTAGAAGGAAGTAAAGCTGATATTTCTATAGGTTATGGATTAAATGTGATATCTATTGAGGTAACATCAGAAGATGGTCAAGTAGTAAAAACCTATACTGTTAATATTACTATACCTTATCCAGATAGTAATTCTAGTTCAAAAGATAAGGATTACTTTAAAGCTAGTGACACTTTGCAGATGAATATAAAGAATAACAGTAAAATATCTATGAAGTATTTTGATCAACTGAAAGAAGAATCAGGTAGAACACTATTATTAAATGGTGATTTTTATTCTATATTCTTTGATGGCAAGAGTGAATTCAAGGATGTTAATACAAAAGAGATAAACTTTGGTTTATCGCTTGATTCTCCTAATGAAAGTCATATTAAGAAATTGACAGGGGATAGTGATATAGTTAATTTATATTTCGCGTATCATGGAGAATTACCAACTCAGGGAGAAGTTGCTGTAGATATTGGAAATAGCTATAAAAATAAAGAGTTGTTCTTATACTACTATAACAATAATACAAACAAGCTAGAAAATTACGGATTGTTAAAAACAAATAGTAAAGGAGAGGTCAAATTTACTATAGACCACTGCTCAGACTATATTTTATCAGAGGATTTGATTTTTGATAGCAGTATATATGAAGAAGATATAGACACTTTAGCATATGTAAATGGTTACCCTAACGGTAACTTTGGTCCAAATGATTATATCACTAGAGGGCAAACAGCAACATTATTAAATAATATTTTAGCAGATATAAAAGCTAGTGATAGTAAGAGTTTTACTGATATTGATATGTGGGCAAAGGATTCAATCATGCAGCTTAGTAGTCTAGGCTATATAAATGGATATTCAGACGGAACATTCAAACCTAATAACAATATTACTAGAGCAGAATTTGTAAAAATTGTTATAAATATTCTTGATGTAGATAAAGTACAATCCTATAGAGAAGTTACTTTAAAGGATATTGATAAAAGCTGGGCAAAAGCAGAAATTGAAATATGTTATAAGTTAGGTTTAGTAAATGGATATAATAATGAATTTAAACCAAATGATTTTATAACGAGAGCAGAGACAGTTACCATAGTCAATAAACTTATCAACAGAGAAATAAATGTTGGTGGTATAGTAAACCCATTTAAAGACTTAACAAATGAGCATTGGGCTTATAATCAAATAATGAGTGCTATTAGATAAAAGTTAAAATATAGATAAGAAATATTATAAAATGAACAAAAAACAATATAAGGTAAAATATTCAACTGAAATCTAACCATTTGGCTAGATTTCAGTTTTTATTATAGACTTTAGCCTATTAAGCTTATTTGCATGTAAATAACATATTATCAATAATAAGGATTAGAATATTCAAATAAAAAAGTATAGCTTTTCATAATAAACCAACTTTAAAACAGCTATAATCAAATGGATGGTCCTAAAAAATCTAGAAATTCAAGGTATTACTATGAAACTTTTGAAAGGAAAAGATTATAATTTTTTACTATTTAGTTGTATGATTTTAACTGCTTCAATCGGTTAAAAATGGGAACTTTTTAATAAAAATATTGTCTAACCTAATATATTGGATAATTTTATATAATGAATGGAGGTTAAAAATGAAGCAATTAATTATTATGGGTGTTATTGCATCCTTTTTTTTAGCAATAACAGGATGTACATTAAGTCAAACAAATGAAACTTGTGCTGTAACTCAAGCTGGTGACACAGATAAATCGTTAACAAAAGAGGAGTATATCGTAACCTCAACTGAAGAGATTAAAGTTGGTGAAGTAATTGTAATTGGTAAGATAATGAAATTTGACGGTGAATTTATTCACATTATTGGTGGGGATGTAGTTCAAGTGTATGAATACAATGGTGAGAATAAGAACTTCTATTTGCATCAGGAAGTACAACTTATTAAAGGCGAAAATAAAAATTATTTAAAAGAATTCAAGAAAGATAACCATACAATTTCGCATACTAGCATGGGAGATCCTATCAAGCAGATAAATGGTGAAGTAGTATCGTTTAAAAAAGATAAATTTACTGTAAAATCAGAAGGTAAAGAGATTGAATTTGCAAACTTTGATGAAAACTTATTTTTAAATAAAGGTGAAAGAGTTACAGTTTATACAATAGATTTTGGTGACAGAAATAGTGCTGTTTTCGTATTGCAAGAAGATAGTAAATTAGACTTAACTATTACAGAATTAACTAGAGATAAAGAAGGGAATCTAAACGCTCTTTTAAAAGATACAAGCAATGGTGTCTACCAAATCAATCTTAGCTATGAATCAGTTGAGTTCAATTTAGCTGATGTTAAAGTAGGGGATACATTAATAGTTTACTACAATTCAATTATGGAAAGTTACCCAATGCAGCTTGATACAGTGTTGATTAGAAAATAACATATTTTAATAAAAAGACCATAATATTTTATGGTTTTTTAAGTTGGACTAGAAAGTATCCCGATTGGGATTTAGTAATAAATCAGCTAAAAAAAAATTTCAGAAATATTAAACGAGCATTAATTGGGGACTCTGTCCTCAAAACCCTGAGGTTTATCACATTAGTTCTTTCCTACATAATACGGGAAACAAGTTGATATGCTCTATGCTCCTATTTTCATTATGATTTCATTATATTGATAGATATGGAAAGTAATGTGGAGCTAGATAGGTTAAGGGTTGAGTTGAAACATCAAAGATTATTAGAGGTAAAGATGAAAGAATAATAATTTTTTTCAGGTAATATGTTAGGGAAATTATTCATTATGGTTGTTTATGAATTAATGAATAATGTTTATGTATATGTTATAATATTGTAAAACATAGTAATATTAAAAAGAAAGGAAAAAATTACATGAAAAAGATTATAAGAGGTTTGCTTTTAGTTTTTTTTGTTATGAATTTTGTAACATTACAGGTAAACGCTGAGAATGTGCAAAAGCATAATGAAGGACATCTCATTGATGGGCTAGTTCCTGAAGACAGCATGTATTATAATGGACATACCTATTTGGCTTTTAAAGGAAACTTCACTTGGTATCAGGCTAAAACTTTATGTGAAGATATGGGAGGATATCTTGTTACACTTGATACGTACGACGAACAGGTTGCAGTCACCAATCTTTCCACTCTTGGATGGACAGGGGCTTGTGCATTCTCGGGTGGTAATACTAGAGCGTGGGTTTGGAATTCTTCAGGTAATACTATTGGAATAATGCATGAACCTGAAGAAGGCGTGGAAGGTGATAAATTTTACTTTACTCCAATAAGCGATAATATATGGGATTCATCAACAAATGAGCCGAATTCATGGAAAAGCCCGTGGGATCAAAATGTAGCTGAATTAAACAAACGTGGACTAAATTCTTTAAGACCATCAGATTCCCAAGGCTTTATATGTGAATTTGATAAAAAGTACGTGTTTTCTGTTGTAGATCTTAATTTTGACATGAATTTCTGTTTTGAGCTTGAGGATGGATTCAATAAGGTTTGGGCAGAATATCCAGCTAATTATAGTGATTGTTTACCTAAAAAAGTTTTTTCTACTTTTGGTAAAACAAATATAACTCCTGAATACCCAAATAATAAACAAGAAAAATATAATTTTAGGGGATATTCAATAAATAAAAATACAACGCCTATATGGTTAAACAGTCACAACGCGCTACATATGGATAATTCTAATTGGTATATTAGAGAAACAGCTTTAGATAAACCTGTTGTTATACTATATGCTGTTTGGGAAAAAGCCGAATCTAAACCTTTTGAACTTGAGTGTTTTGCAGCAAGTATGTTTGCTTACTCTAAGAAATTGGAAAAGGGAAAAACTGTATCAGAAACATTGAACCTGCAAGAAAACCTTTCATGGAAAGACATAGACAAAGATTTACCTAGATTTAAGGGATATGGTCATGTCACAATGCGCGATTTTATAAATGCCGTGATAGGTGGATATGTTGTTGAAGATTTTGTGCGTTATGACAATGGTTCTACATTTTCAGTGGTTTATCTTAAAAATTGTAATGATCAGGGTATTATAGCATATCGGGGGACGGAAATATCTATGTGGCAAAGTATCAAGGCTGATTTGTTAATGGGGAACGGTCAACTTAATGTGCAGTTTGATCATGCTCTAGACTTTTATGCCAAGCATAATGAGGATGCCCCCGTAATTACAGGACACTCTTTAGGTGGAGCTTTAGCATCCCATGTCTGTATTACAAATGATGTTCCATGCTATACTATAAATAGTGCGCAAGGGTTTAGTATACCACTAACTCTAATAAAGAAATATGGAAGCAAAGATGAAATGAATAAGGTTTTCTCTTTTTGTTACAATGAAATTTCAAATTTAATTGATAATTATGTTACAAAAACATTTTTACCTGATGTTGATTCTTTTGAAGATGAATCAGTTGAAATATTTTCAAGTTATAATTTTTATTACTATCAACCTAAGTTGCACTCATATGCACACGAATGTGATATTATTTCAAAGCCTAACAGAGCTAATGTGATATTTGAAATTTTATCTGGTGAAAAGATTGACTGGTTAACTGCACATAATATTGATCGTATGATTGCATACGATGAAAATACAAATAGATACTCAATTGTGCAAACAACACGAGAATTTCCAAAAAAAGCGCATAATTATGATGGTGATATGCCGTCTTCGTGGGCATATGATGCATATGCAGAGGCAGCGAATAAAGGCTTAATAATACCTGAAATAAATGTAAATTATCGTGGTGAAACTAGTCGCGTAGATTTTTGTCGTGCCGCTGTAAATTTTATTGAAAAGTATTACAATAAAACAATTATGGATGTTTTAAAAGAAAGAGACCTCAACTTATTTACGTTTAAGGATACTGATGATGAGGCAATACGCGCGGCGGCAGCTTTGGGTATTACATCTGGTACAGACGTGGTTAAAAAACTGTTTAGTCCAGATGCTTCTATTACGAGAGAACAGGCGGCGACTATGCTTGTGAATATATTGAAAACTTTAGAAGTAAATTTTGACACTAAGCCAGTTATGTGGAGCGACGCACAGGCATTAAGCCCTTGGGCGTTAGATTCGGTGAATGCCATATACAACGCTGGAGTAATGAAAGGCACTTGTGAAACAAAGTTGGATTTTTCGCCAAAACTGCCATATACTCATGAACAAACAATCGTAACGTTGAATGGACTGTGGAATTATTTAAATATTCACAATTAAAATTCGCAAAGTTTTATGGTTAGAGATTTAAACAAGGGGACGGCAGACTGCGTTAAAACAGTCTGTCTTTTCGTTCGCGAATCGAAAGGGACGGTTTTTGGTGATCAAAATAAGTGCATCGGTTCTTCTAATGCTAGGGTGAGATTGTTTGCTATGCAGGATAGGAGAACCGGAAGGAAGATACTTGTAAAGATTAAAGATGAAGTAATGAAGCAACCTGAGTGGATAAGGAGGTTTTATACTTTAAGACTTGATGCTAAGGGGTAAATTTAGACGGTAAATATTAGCGTTTGAATAAGAAGGGGGATTTTTAAAATGAAAGGCTTTGCAATATTTATATTATAAGCTATGTATTACTTCTTAACTTAGTTATTTTATCTTCTTTTACTTTACTAGCAACATATAAGTTAACCAAAGAAAGAGATGCTGCCAAAAAGAATATATATTGTGGACCCCATAAGCTCCAAACAATTCCTCCTAAGTAAGCACATATAATTGAAACTGCATGATCTAAACTAAGACCTAAGGATAATGTAGGTGTGATATCAGAGGTTTTCACAGCTATAGAACGTAAATAGATAGTTCTTATCATACCCATCTGAGTAGACATTCTATCAAATATGAACAAGATATAAGCTAGAAATACAGGAATGCCTATGGTAGCTAATGCTCCTGAACTAAATCCTGCACTCAATAGTCCATATACAAAATATACAAATATAAAAGATAAAGCATCTGCATAGAGTAGTTTTTTAATACCAAATCTATCAATCCATCTCCCAACAGCAGGCATAAAAAATATTCCTATAAAAGAACCTATTATACCTAAAACTGCTAAGGTGTCAGTCTTTTTATTTAATATATCAATAAGTACCCAAGGTCCGTATACAATCATTATTTGCTTCTGTACACCCCACATGACTACTAAAGTATAATAATACTTATATTCTTTTCTGAAAACAAAATTGAACTTCTTACTTTTTATGGGTTGTCCAATTAGTTTTTCTATAACAAAAAGTAGAATGAGTACAATTGCAAATATAGATGCGGATATAATAAATATCCATTTAACTTTGCTTGTAAAGCTAAAAAATCCAACCCTAAAACCAATAAAAACTAATATTCCAGCTAACATAGTAAATGTAATTGATACGCCCTTATATTGTCCCATTCTTTTGCCAATGTTCTCATCCTTAATTAGTGACATACCTATGCTGTCTTTTACCGGCATAAACAAATGCATTCCCGAAGAATTAATAAAAATGAAAATAAGCATAATTGTAAATGGAGGAGTAAAAAATCCTAACACTCCTATACCTATTATGCTTAATAATTGTGCTACAATGGCAATACGAAAATCTGAAAATAATGATAATGCAGCAATAATAAATATAACAAGCACCCCAGGAAGTTCCCTTGGAAATTCAATAAGTCCGCGTTGATAAGCTGTAATTTGATAAGCATCTTTGAAATAATTAGATATAACATTGTGGCTAAATCCTAAACCAAGTGCACTTAAGGCAATAATAATAAAATAAATTAGTTGAGTTTTACTTATTTTTTCAGGTCCTTTAAACATCCATCATATCTCCTCTTTTGTGTTATTATCTTTTTAAATTTTTTTCTAAAACCTTGTTTATACAATATTCGTCTCTTTCACGTATTGAAGTAATGTCATATAAGTTCTGTTACTATCATTTTTCTTGCTTTAGCCATTATTTTTAAAGTCCTTGTTTGTTTCTTTGACATTCTGATTCTTACATAATCATCTATTGTTTCTGGCTTGAAGTTAGTTTTTTAAGCTCTATAAGCTCATTTATATCTGTTATTAACTGACTTTCTTTTTACATGTTATCACGAGTTTTTATTTTAATCAAATATAGAATAAAAATAAGTTGTAAAATGAATAATCATGGCTAGAGAACTAAAATGTTTTGGAAAGAGAATGATATCACAAAAAGAAATAGAAAAAAGAATAAAAGAAGGAATAGGCAATAATTATAAATCTTGAAATGACAATACTAAATATACCATCCATGACTTTAGTCAGTAAAATTACATATATTAGCATTTGACAACAAAAATACTTCTTATATTTGACTATAAACAAAAATATTATATTTATTGACAATAATAAACATTAGTAATATTATTTATATATACAAACAATTTAAATATAATAGATAGTTGCAAAACTAAAATATAAAAAATGTGGATAACTTTTAATGTTTTAGCTCATAAGTTTTTGGTGAGGGGAACGATCTCATAATCTTTGACGGTTTCGACAAGAGCTCGTTTTGAAATGAATAAGAAGCTCACTACTCACTGCGTTCTTAGCAGTAAGTGATTCACTCAAAATCGTAGATTTTGGTTCTCTACTTAAGAGCGATGAAGAAACGAACTCTTGAAGTCACGCTTCAAAGAAACATGAGATGATTCCCTAGTAACTCTATTGGTAGTTTTTACAACTAACATATGGGGGAAACTGAATTATTTGATAGCACGTAAACATTGAAATTATGTATAGTATAGAGTTATGCAATTAACTATTAAATATAATAAAAGGGGGAAAAAAATGAAAAAATTAGCTATTTGTTGTTTTGCTGCAATGTTTATTTTATCAAGCTTCACTATAGGGTGGGCTGGTAGTGATATTAATTCTACACAGTTTGATTCGGATTTTCAAATAAGACAGTCTACTGATGATGGTACTCTTGAAAATCATGTAGTTAGCGTCAGTCGAAAAGGCATTGAGTTAAGTAGTTGTGCTTATAGCGAAAATTTTTCAGAAAATAATGATATAGCAAGTGTTTATTTTCCATTAACAATTTCTCCACGCAACATTAACATAATTTTACCTTGTAATAAAAGTTTTTCAAAACAAATTTCTATTTATAATTCTAATACTAAATCAGTAACTGCTTATATATCGGTTAAAAATAAATATGGTATAAGCCATATATCAGTTAATACTAGTAAATTAAGTATTCCTTCAGGAGCTACTAAAACTATAACTGTTTCAGGTACTACACCTTCTTCACAAATAGGGTTTGGAGCTGAAATCGAAATTGCAAACAATCTAGACACCAATATTGAAACTTGTGTAATTGTTGGTGATTGTGGTTTGCCAAATCAACCTACAAATATTAATGTCTCTTATGATTCTAGTAATAAAGATTATACAATTACTTGGGATGCGATAAATGGCATGCATCACTATAACGTATATATGGAAACTGGAACTGGCTTTGACGTTGATTGGAAGCTTATAGAAAGAGTTTCCGTACATAAGTATGTTAGACATGATGTCTCATCAAGAGATGCAAAAGTATTAAAATTCTTAATTAGAGGTGTTGACTTTGCTGATAAAACAGGTCCAGGTACTGTTGTTACATACACACCAGATCTCTCAACTGCTCCTGCAAGTGGCAATGTAAGATATTCCTTTACTTATGAAAAATATATTGTTAATTGGGATCCTGTATTACATGCATCTAGTTACAATGTCTATATTCAACTTCCTGATGGTGGTGGTATTTTAACCCCTAGTTATGGGCCTATTGAATTTGTTAAAAATGTTACTGACATTGAAGCTGAAATTGCAGAAAGTTACTACAATGGAGTAAATTTCTACATTTATCCAATAGGTCCAGATGGTGTTGAAAGCACATCTAGTTTAAAACTTTTTTACGTTGGTCACATAAGTTTTTAGTTAATAGGAAAAGAATGACATGAACACTACTCCATGATCCTATTTTTATTACGAATTTATTTATCTTAAATGAATAAGGAACAGTTAGTTGAAGATAGTAGTGAGGGATTGAGTGAGGTTTGGAGTAAAGCGACTTTATTTAGTTAGCTCAGGGAGTTTTGGTGTATTTAAATGTTTCAAGATTAATCATGAGTAGAAAAATAAAATCTAAGAATGATCACTTAGTAAGCAAAAACAAAGGACATATAATTAAGATTAAATATCTGGTTATGTGCCCTTTTGTTATTGTTATAACATAAAATTATAATAAAAGTCATGTGATTTTAGACTAATTGCTTAAAATGCATGGCTTATTATGCTATACAATATTCAAGATTATTCATAGAATTAAATACTCTACAGCATCCTTCTGTTTAGAAATTTATTAAATTATTGACATAACAGTTCGATATGCCTATGAATTAACTGAAATATACTCTATCCTTTGCTATATTTATTAATTAGGTTTTTTAGAACTTTTCTTAGAATAAAATTTATTACTAAAACGAAAAGTATTCCATATACCGAATAAATGAAAATTCTTATATTACTGCTATCAGGACTTTCCATTGCACCTGAAAAAAAAGTAAGCCATATATTAAAAATTAGAATTAAAAATATTACTACATAAGTTACTATATTTATTATTTTAAATTTTCTTTTGTCCATGATTTATCGTCTCCTTTATTAATCTTTCTTGAACTTGTTTGCCTATACAGAGCTTTTTTATATTAACACTAATATCTTCAAAGTTGTCTGTGACAAACTAGGCATTATAATATTACCTCCCTTAATATAAAAGAATATAATATCAGCTATTCTATGTCAACATATGAATGATATGTAATTACTAGAGCAAATCAATGAATTTTTATCAGACTTTATTTCAAATTAAAAGAGTTGTTGAAATGCTTGAAAGGTTAAAAAAGATGTATGTAATAAAGAAAGTAATTAGTAATATAATGTTACTTTCTTTTATTTGTACAACCTAATTTATACTGAAGTCCCTATCACCGTGTATTGTCAAGCAAATTTAATACTATCTTTATATAGAAACGAAAGAATTAAGTTAAGATGAGTTAAATGTATTTTTAATGAGATAGATAGTAAAAGAAGTAATCAATATTATAAAATTTGATGGTAGCATACTATAAGATAAATATTAATGGTATAATGGAGGTGAAATTTCTATTTAAAAATATAAGAGGTATAAATTACATAAACGAATGGATTTATAATGGATACTAAATAAACGTTTCATTGCCTATTTTTATATAATTAAAGGAGTAAGATAAAATATGTACCGTATAGCTATATGTGATGATAATACTCATCAAGTTATTATAGAAGAATTTCTTGTGGAAGATTTTCTTAAGGATTCAAAATTATTATGTGAAATAACGACATTTACAAGTCCACTGGTATTAATGGAGCAGTTAAAAAGCGATAAAAAATTATTTAATATTATTTTTTTAGACATAGAGATGCCTGAAAAATCAGGTTTAGAAATTGGAGAAATCATACGACAATTGAATCAAGACGTTTTAATCATATATATCACCAATTATGAAAAATATTCTTTAGCTGCTTATGATAATAGACCTTTTCATTATTTAACAAAGCCAATTAATAAGAAAAAGTTTAAAGAAGTGTTGACCAATGCAATTAAATATATTGATGATAGAAATAGTCTTAATAACATTGATAGAGATAAATTGTTGGTGAATATAAATAAAAGCTTAATATCTATTGACCAATTAACTATTTTATATATTGAAAAATTGAGAAACACTTGTAAAATACATTGTAAATCCAATGAGTATATTATATATGATACTATGAATAATCTCATTGAGAAATTAAATCAGGATTTCTATCGCTGTCATCAAGGTTATATTGTTAACCTTATTAATGTATATCAGTATAATAATGGTTCTTTTATTATGAGTGATAACACAGTAATTCGAATTAGTCAAAAAAAACGTGAAGAAGCTAAAAAAAAGTTCATGAAAAAATTAAGGGGAATGATGAAATGACTATAATCCTACCTGTTGGACTAGATTTATTTATTTTTAGTGAATATTTATCTATTTATCATAAAAAAAAATATGGATGGACGATTTTCCTAGTATTGATTGGTTTTATATCTTTTTCTATGGACTCTTTTCTTCATCAATTAGAAGGTGCTGCATTAATTCAAGTTATTTTATATATTATTATATTTTTTGTTATATCTTTTTTGTTTGAAGGCAGCTTTCTATCGAAATTTTTTAGATGGACAGGCATAGTTTTATTATCGAGTATTTTGAATTTTGTTCCAGTATTATTAACCTATGGAGTAGAGGGATTCAATAGTGAGATTTATGCAGCTCCTATTTTTATCGGAGGTTATATTTTTTCGCGAATATTAATTTATTTTGTAATTATTAAAATAAAAAAAAATAAACAAATATTATATTTTGATATTAATCAATACAAAACGATAACAATAAGAATAATATTGGCAATGTGCAGTGGAATCATTGTGTACTACCTATTGATTCAATCGTTGTTACAAAAAGAGATGAATAATACGAGTTTGATATTATTACTGTTCTTTATTACATCTTTATTTTTGATTTTAATGAATTTGTTTCAAGATATTTACACAAAAGCTAATGAATTTATTAAGAAAATTACTTTAATGACTCAAAACAAAATAGAATATAACTATGCTACAGCATTAGAGACAAAGATGGAAGATTTACAAAAGTTGAGACACGATATGAGAAATCATATTTCCATGATTTCTTACTTAGCTAATGAAAACAATATAGAAGGATTAAAAATGTATTTGAAAGAATTACAAGTTCCATTGGTAGCTACTTCTATTATACACATACATAATCAGCCCGAACTGTCCGCGTTGATAAATTCTAAATATGAAATAGCAATGCAAAATCATATAAAAGTTGATATAGATGTTGATTTAAAGAATAAGCTAGCAATTCCATTGTATGATTTGAGTATCATTTATGGAAACGTACTAGACAATGCAATAGAAGCATCTTTGCAAATAAGCGAACAACAGAGAGAAATTTCATTATATACAGGCATGGTTAATGATTATCTAATTATTGACTGTATTAATTGCTTTGAAAAGAGAAATTTACAATACAAAAAGGGTCAATATCTAACATCAAAAAAAGATAGTTCTCTTCATGGCAAAGGTCTTAAAATTATAGAAGAAATAGTAGAATCTTATGATGGAGATGTAACAGTTGAAATAGAGAACAACCATTTCAAAGTTCATATTACTTTAAACAATAACATACCGAAATAATGGATAGAAAATTTAAATTATAAAGATTTTAATATTTTGAAAGAGCGCAAGAGAATGACTTGTGCTCTTAATTTTTATTCAAATAACACGAATAAGTTATCAAATAGCACGAGATGAGTTTTCTTTCGTTTAAGTCTATATAATAAATATAGAGTTAATAGTGATAAAAAAAGGAGATGTTAATATGAAATATATTCAAGCAAAGGATTTAGAAATGGCTATACTTACTGGGCAACAAGCTCTAGAACATTTGGAAAATTTGCAAAGTCATTTAGAAAGTATAAAAAAATGGGGCTATATGGATATTTTTAGTAAAGATTTACTACCTACTCTTATTAAGCATCGTAAGATGAAAAAAAGTGAAGTTATTGCTAGAGAAACCGAGAACGCAATAATTTCTTTTCAAAATCAATTAAAAACTATGTCTATTTCTGAATCAAGTTTTGAATTCATGACTATGAAACTTAAGATAACAGATTATCTATTGGGAATGATTGGGAATATTTATGTGCAAGGAAAAATTAAGGAGAATATTGAAATTGTCAAAGACGCTTATAAGGAAGTTGAGCTTTGTTTAAATCAATTGAAAAATATAATTAGGGAATAAGAAAAATAGTTACTTGATTAAAGAAATAAAGAAGAGGAGATAGAATGATGGCACTTTTTGAGGTGAAAAATTTATCTAAGAGTTATAAAAAAAATAAAGCATTGAATAATGTATCATTTGATGTGAAAGCTGGAGAAATTGTTGCATTAATTGGAAAGAATGGAGCTGGAAAAACCACACTTCTAAATTGTATAGCAGGAAATATTACTCCTGATAAAGGCAAAATCCTGTACAAAGAAGAGAATCTTTTATGTAAAAATTCTCGTTTGAACGAATTCGGCATACTTATACAAGCGAGTTTTTTTAATTATTTAAATGCTTACGATAATTTAGTGTTGTTAATGAAGGCATCCGGTATTCAAGATAAAAATATAATAAAGAATAGAGTGGATAGTACTTTAAAGTTGGTAGGTTTGGAAGAAAAAAAGAAGTCCTATGTAAAAAGTTTTTCTTTTGGTCAGAAACAACGTTTAGGTTTAGCTCAAACCTTACTTCATGAACCGCAATTTTTAATTTTGGATGAGCCATTTGTTGGACTAGATCCATTGGGAAAAGAGATGTTAAAGCGAGTTATTGTAGAGAAAGCAAAAGACAAAAAAACAGGGGTTTTATTTTCTAGTCATGATTTAGATGATGTTAGTGATATATGTGATAGAGTAGTTATGATTAATAATGGGAAAAAGGTATTTGACGATGTGTTTTTATACAAAAACACATATACTATAGTTTGCCAAGAAATGATTTCAAAACAAATACAGTCTATTCTGATGAAAGATTTTCAAGGAAAGATTAAAATTATTAATGGTGATAAAATTGAATTTGTTGAAATGAACTTACTTAATGAAGTTCTCAATATTCTTTTTAACAATCAAATCAAAATTGCAGACATTCAGACCAGAGAAAATTCTCTCTATGACTTTTTTAAAAGTGAGGTGCAAATATGAACACATCAATATTTACAATTTATAAAATAGAAATGATTAAACTTATTAAGAGAAAAGATTGGCTATCACTACTGGCATTAGTAGCAATAGGTTTGTTATTCGGAGCAGCAGTTCTATCAGATGGGTATACAGGAGTAAGCAATCAGAGCACATTATATTGGTTGTGTTGTCAAATTTTAAATTCAAATATGCTATTCATAACTCCAATGATTTTTGCGTTTATTGGTGCACGAATTTTAGCTAGCGAAATAGAAAACGGTAGTATATTGCTGTACACTACTAGGTATAGAAATAGGAGTAAATTTTATATTGCAAAAAGTTTAGCTACAATATCTTTTGCTACAATAACCTTTCTATTAGCTTGTGTTATAAATATTATGATTTACTATATTTTTGTTTGTCAAAATCCAGCAATAGCTTCTGGAAATTATTTAGGTAATAACACATTGTCTTTGGTTATTGCGTTGCTAGCTTTTTATTTTTCATCATTTATTTTAACAGTTCAGTTTTCACTATTTTTAAGTGCTTATTTAAAACCAGCACCAGTAATAGGAATTGTATTTGGTGTAGCATTGGTATTGCATAATACTTTTAAAATTCCATATCTCAGAAATCTTAATCCTTGGTATTATCTAGTTAATCTCAGTGATGATGTATTTTCAACAACTAGTCAAATGGCTGCAAATTATAGTGAAAAATTAAGCATGAGTTTTTTACTTATTTTATTGATTGTTATATATAGCGTCATTTTCAACATATTAGGTGTAAAGAAATTTAAAAGTAGTGATTTATAATAAAAATAGATAAACAGAATTAATTTTTCAATTCTGTGTAGAAACTCATTGCTTTCGTAATGAGTTTTTAGTTGTAGAAATAAATTTATAAAAATTATTAAATAATCTTTTAAGTTTAATATGTAATTCGTAAAAGCTTATAACTTTTATTTTTAACAAGATTCTGTTAAAATTTACTTAGGCTCATAATGTAAATTATATATATTATATTTAAGAGGTAAAAAATATTTTATATCTGATATAATTATTTATAAATGACACTATTAATTACGGAGCGTGAACTAGAAAAATTGACATTACGTAAACGAAAATCAGTTTTATGGGATGTAGCAGATATATTGAAAGGTACTTTAAATGCTGTTCTACATGGATTACAGCAAGATGGAATAAATTGAAGAATTTGTACTTAAATATAAGATCAGAACAGGACAAAACAATTGAAAAAATATAGTATTTTCAATTGTTACAGAGTTTGAAACTTTGAAAAATAAATTTTATTAGGAGGATTTATTTATGGATAAAGTAAAACAACAGCGTGAGTGGATGAAATCAAATTTTCATGTGAATGATTTGGAGTCAGATCAAGAATTAGAACTTCCTCAACCACCGATAGTAAAGGCTCATGATGAAAATGGAGAAATAATTACACTGCCAGATGTGAATAAAGAAATATTTACAAACGTAAATGTATATGATGTTTTTGAGGAACGTGTTAGTAGACGTAAATATAGTGATGAGTATATGAATCTAGAAGAATTATCGTTTTTGCTTTGGACAACACAAGGAGTAAAAAGTGTTGTAGGGAAAGTAGGAAAAAATGTTGTAACTCGTAGGAGAGTTCCTTCTGCTGGAGCTAGACATCCTTTTGAAACTTATTTAGCAATAAATAAAGTACAAGGTTTAAAGAATGGATTATATCGTTATTTACCACTTAATCATGAATTAATATTTTTAAA
The DNA here is from genome assembly GCF_001559865.1 of Abyssisolibacter fermentans. Lineage (NCBI taxonomy): Bacteria > Bacillati > Bacillota > Clostridia > Eubacteriales > Clostridiaceae > Abyssisolibacter > Abyssisolibacter fermentans. The sequence continues at coordinate 34,031 of NZ_LOHE01000049.1, read as the reverse complement.
TGAAGTTGATAATTTACAAGAGAAACTAGTAGATTATACTTTAGGTCAAAAATTTGTTAAAACAAGTGCAGTAACTTTTCTTTGGACTGCTGTTCCATATAGATCGGAATGGAGATACACTGTATCTGCTCATAAAGTTATGCTGTTAGATGCTGGACATGTATGTCAAAATCTATATCTTGCTTGTGAAATTCTTGGACTTGGAACATGTGCTATTGCAGCCTATAATCAAGACAAAATGGATGAGCTTCTTAATCTTAATGGAGAAGATGAATTTGTTGTTTATTTAGCTCCTGTAGGAAAGTGTAAATAGTTAAAGGCGCTTTGCATCTGACTATTAAACATAAATTAAAGAGGAGAATAACTTTGACAGTAAATCTTGCAAGCGAATTAATAAAATCATGATGGTGTTTTTTTACTACGTTTACTCATATAGAAAGGAAATCAAAATGTACAGGATTAATCAAGCATTAGATTTAATAGTATCTAGCTATTGTGAAATTTTAGAGGAGAAGCTTGTTGGAATTTACCTTCATGGATCATTAGCCATGAATTGTTTTAATATAAATTCAAGTGACATTGATTTTTTAGTTATTATAAAAGAAGATATTTGTTTTGAAGTCAAAAGAAAACTTATAGATGTACTATTGAAGCTATCTGAGAGTATACCGAAGAATGGATTTGAAATGAGTGTTATTCTTGAAAAGGACGTAAAAAAGTTCATCTACCCGACACCTTTTATTCTCCACTATTCAGATTATTATAAACATAAATACATAAATGATGAAAATTTCATATGTGGAAATTCTACAGACCCCGATTTAGCAGCACACATAGTTATTACAATAGAAAGAGGACGTTGTTTGTTTGGAAAGCCAATACGAGAAGTTTTTCAATCTATTCCAAAAAAATATTATGTTGAATCTATTATGGGCGATATAGAAAATGCAGCAGAAGGTATTATTAATAATCCAATATATTATGTTCTAAATCTTTGCAGAGTATTATGCTATTTAAAAGAAGGAACTATATGTTCTAAAGCAGAAGGAGGAAAATGGGGTATTAACAATCTTTCATATCCATATATAGATACAATAAAACTAGCTTTAATAGGTTACGAAAGTTCCGATAATAAAATTAAGTGGAATCAACAGCATTTAGCATGGTTTGCTGATTATATGGTAAATGAGATAAAGAGTGAATATAGTTATTGATAAATATATTTATCAAATAACTATAAATAGTACGTATTTAATTATAAAGGTCATGAGTTTTTAGGTTGAAAAAACCTGAAAATTACATGACTTTTTGTTTGATAGTGAAATAGACGACTATATTTTACAGATTAATTGAGTTGCTAACTAATAATTAATAAAAATATGTCAAAATAATAGGAAAAAAGGAATAAAATATTAATAATAAAAAAATTACAAAAAATAATAAATAATATATAATGTAGTAAGATGAGAGAATATATGAGAAAAATGAAAAAGATGAGCATATATATCAAAAATAGTAATAAAAAATAAGCAATATACACCTAGAAGATAGATAGATGAAAAAGTGTCAAAAAAATAAATAAAATTGTACTATCTGATTTTAATAATATATTATTAATTAGATTTAATGAGTTCATATGAGAAATTGAGAATGCTTATACAAGCAATAGTACATCTGTTCTAGATGTGTTGTATAGTTAAAATATCTAAATTGCAGATTTTTTATTCAATTTAGGAGATGGATGACTTTATTTTACATACCTTAAACACACCAATGGTTAACAATAATAAAAATTAATAGAAAACCATAAATATTAATAGAAAATAATAGAAAATAATAGAAAATAATAGAAAATAATAAATAAAATAATAAAATTAAAAATAATTTGAAAAAAAATAAAAAAGTGTTATAATATAAATTGACAAAAGAAATAATATTATACTTTTAATGCAAAAAAATAACATTAAAATGGAAATAAATAGAATTTACTAAAAAAGAATCAGTTATATATAAGGACGTGATAGTTTGTTTAAAATTTCATATAGAGAGAAGATTCTTATTAAGTATTTTTCTAACTATATGTTAAGGTTTAGAAATCATATTGTAGCAATAGTAATACTTATGATAATAACAACTGTAATCAATGTATACATACCTCTAGCAGAAAAAGAACTACTGGATAATGGATTGATGAATAAAAACTTTAGTAAAATTATCTACTATTTAATAATAATTTTTGTAGTGAAATTTTTACACGAACTAATTTCATCTATTCAGGACTATATATCAACATATATATCAAATAAATTTACCTACAACATTACAAGAGACGCTTTTAAGAAACTACTGAGATTTCCATTAACATTTTTTCAAATATACAATATCGGTCAGATTGCATCAAGAATTAATGGTGATATAGGGAGTATTAGCATTCTTGTAGACAGCCAAATCATTGAGCTATGTACTAGTTTGCTTACGTTATTTGGAATAATAATAATAATGGCAAGGTTAAATATAATAATGTTTCTAATATCATGCTTTGCAATACCTATAATAGTAATCACTAATGGTAAAATAGCAGAACAGCAGAAAAAGACATCTAAGAAAATTCGAGAACAATATGACATTCGTAATAAATGTCTTCAAGAGATGATATTGGGAATAAAAGAAGTAAAATATTTAAATATCTTTAAATGGGCAGAAAGAGAATTTGTACACGTACAGAATAATATTTTTAGAGAAAGAATGAGAATAAATAAGATTGTTTTAGTACTTTTTATGATTTCTAGTAGATTGTATGAGATAGTGTATACTGGTGTTTATTTAGCAGGTGCTTATATATTAGTAAAGGGGAATTTTACAGTTGGAGAATTGTTCGCATTTTTAGCATATTTCAACAGAGCTATTTCAATAGTAGAGAGACTTACAAGGTTTAATGGAAGTTTTCAAACTTCATTAGTTTCTATGGAAAGAGTTTATGAAATCATAGAATATAAACAGGAAAATTCAAAAACCAAGACTAGTGAAAATAATAATTACACCATAGATGTTACTGATGAACTTAATGAAAAAACTAAGATATCCTTTGAAAACGTTTGCTTTTCATATGATGATTCAAAAGAGATTTTAAAAAATATTAACTTCGACATATTGCCAGGGGAGAAGGTTGCATTAATAGGGGAAAATGGTTCTGGGAAATCAACCATATTAAGTTTGTTAATGAAATTTATCAAGCCTAACAGGGGAACTATCAGTTGTGATGGAGATAATATATCTAAAATGGATTTGTCTGAGTTAATCAATAAGATTTCTTATATTCCTCAGAGTCCATTCATGTTTAATTACTCAATTAGAGAAAATATACTACTCGGAAATAAAAAAGTTACAGATGACAAAATTTATAAAATTTTAGGACAAGTTGGTCTACAAGATTTTGTAAGTAATCTAGAAAAAGGACTAGATACTAAGCTTACACTAAGTGGAAGTAATGTATCAGGAGGACAGTTTCAAAGATTAGCAATAGCAAGGGCATTATTGAGAGATTGTGAGATATTACTTTTAGATGAATCAACTTCAAATATTGAAGAGCAATTTGAAGAAGAATTTATAGAAGACATGTTTAGTAACCATAAGGAACTTACAGTGATAATGATAATTCACAAATACAGATTATTGCAGCACTTTGATAAAATTATGTATGTCAATTCAGGAAATGTGTTAGTAACAACACCTAAAGACTTTGAAGAATCAAATACTAAAAAGTCAAGTGCAGCAATATAAATTCATTTTGAAATTAAACATTCTATAGGAGTATATAGTTTAAGTAGGAGTACAAAGGTTAAGTAAATATTAAAAATGAGGAGATGGTATCATGTTAGATTTAGGCAAATTAAAAAAGGATTTTGGTATAGGTTTGATGTATGAGCTTTGTAGATGTAAATGTTCTTGTAGTACAGAAGGTACATTTGCTAATTCAGCTGAAAATAGTGATGAAACTGCAGCTGAAAGAGATATGTAGTAGAAACTTATAGATATTTAAATATGAGCTAAATAACCTTCCTATAGAATGTTTAATAATAATTTAATAATCTGTTTCTGTAAAGAATGATATATATATATATATTATGAATAGATATTTATAAGCATAATAGTAAAAATGGGGGAAGAAGAATATGAAACCTAATGTAGTTTTTTTTAATACAAAAAATAATAACTACTTGTATGATGGTAATACTGGTAAGATAATGAGAATTGATTTTTTGATTAAGGAGATTATTGAAGATTACTGGGATAAAGATGATGATGATATAATTAATATATTTAAGAATAAATATTCAGTAAGTGATATTAAACATGCTCTAAGCATAATAAAACAAGCAGAAGAACAAGGACTGCTTACTACATTTTCTAAGAAGATTTATTTGGGTGGAATTATGAATGAATTGCATTATGACTTGGAAAATAATATCTCATGCATTTGCTTGTCAGTGACACAAAACTGTAACTTACGATGTGAATACTGTGCATACTCAGGAATATATTCAGAGAATAGAGTACATAGTGATAAAAATATGCCATTTGAAGTAGCAAAAAAATCAATAGACTATGGCATAAGCAAATCTTCAGCTAAAGGAAAGTTTTCATTGTCATTTTATGGAGGAGAGCCTTTATTAAGATTTGATTTTATTAAACAATGTATAGAGTATATGTTAGATGAATACCATGGAAAAAGAATTCTTTTTAGTGTAATAACAAATGGAACTTTATTAAATAAAGAATATGTAGATTATTTAGCAAAACATAATGTATTGATTTATATCAGCTTAGATGGACCTCAAGAATATCATGATGAATACAGAAAATTTGCAGTTTCACACAAAGGTAGTTTTAAAACGATTGAGAAAAATATACTTGATATAAAAAAGAGGTATCCTAAGTACTATGAAGAGAGTGTAAGCTTTGGTGTTACATTATCTCCATACAGAAAGATTCAAAAAATAGAAGATTTCTTATCAGAGGATTGTATTGTAGGTAGTAATAATTATACAAGAGTATCAAGGGTATATCAAGGGAATAGTCTTAATATATATAGCAAAAAAAAGGTAGAAGAAAATATAGCTAATAATATTATAGAAGAACGTTTCGTTGATGTAAGATACATTCATAGTAAAATTCATCAGAATAATAACTACTTAGAAAAATCAAAAATTCCGCTAGAATCTAATGATTTTATAGATAAATTCCATAATCAAAGAGTTATTAGATGTTATTCAGACAAAATTTTGCCAGCAGGGTGTTGTATTCCAGGTGCAAACAAACTTTATGTATCTGTTGATGGAGGTTTTTATATATGTGAAAAATGTAATGAAAACTTTGATACATTAAAGTTAGGAGATATTGAAAAAGGTATTGAGATAGAGAAAGCAGAAAAGATTATTAAGGATTTTTACACTTCTACAGAAGCAGAATGTTTGAAATGTTGGGCACATTTGTGGTGTTATAATTGTCCTGTACAAATAGAAAAAAAAGAAGAACTATCAAGAGAAGAAAAATTGAAACATTGTAAAAAGGTAAAAGCAAGTATAAAGAAGAATTTAGCATACTATTTAACAATACTAGAGAAAAATCCATATGCTTTTGATAAATAGAAAGGGGTGCAGATATGCAATTAAAGGATGTACAAGCGGTTATGCTATTTCCATATAGTGAAGATATGTTGAATGTATTTAAGTTTAGAGAATCGTTAGAGTTTAAAATAAATTCAGTAGTGTCTTTTAAATCATGGGGATATATAGGAAAAGACGCAGGAACAATAGATGGTGGAAGTATATCAGGATATATAGTGAAAAGTGATTTTGATAGAGAATTAGATAAAATTGATACAGTGATACTTGGTTCGTTTAGAAAGTATTATGGAGATACAGATATTGTAGATAGATATCTAGATAAGATTTTAAAAGCAAAGAAAAATGTGATTTTGCTTGAGAATCATCAAAATGTAGATTTAGAGCAATATATAAAGAAGTTTGAAGAAATGGGTTTGAAATTTTATTATTTTGCTCCAGAGGTTAGGAATGCATTATTATTAAATCAAATTAGTATACCAGTTATTGGAGTTTTTGGAATGGAAGAAGATTGTGGAAAGACTGAAATGCAGTTACTTATAGCTAGAGCTTTGAAGAAGAAAGGTTACAAAGTTTCAGTCATTGGATCTAATACACAAATAGAACTGTTAGGAGGAAATATATATCCAAAAGCACTTTATGGAGATGATATCAGTGAAATTAAAAAGATTAAGACTATCAGAACTTTCGTAAATGATATTGTAGAGAGAGAAAAGCCTCATTTATTAATTATATCAAGTCCCTATGGAGTCAACAGTTTTGGAGATGATGAAATTGATTATAAATATAATGGAATTTTATCGCATATCATTATCGAAGCACTACATCCAGATGCAAATATATTTTGCGCTAATGGAGGGAGAGATTTAAGGTGGAATAAGAGGAGTATCGAAACATTAGAGTTACTATCGTGTGCTCCAACAATTTCTGTATTTACAAAAAGATTAAATAAAATACCTGAGATTGCATCAACAAAACTAAATATAGAATTAAAGAAAGGGATATTTAATGATGAAATATTTGCAGAATTAAAAAGAAATTGTGAAGAATTATTTGACATGAAACTAGCAGATCAAGATTATGTTTCAGATGATGAAATTGTTGATTTAATAGAGAATACTTTTCGTGTTAAAAACAAATTACTTAATATAATTTAATTTGAAAAGTTGAAGTTTTTCTAAGGAGTGAATTTTGAAATGACGAAAGAACAACTGTTTAAACTTAGGACAAAGTGTTTTAAAGAAAAACAAATACAATTAGACAGGTTGATTTTAAAAGAGATATATCCTTTAGATTTAATAGAGTTTATTTGTGCAGTTGAAGAAAATACTGGGGAGGTTATTCCAATAGAAAAAATCAGACCAGAGAATTTTAAGGATTTAGATTCAATTTATAGAATTATAAATAAAACGTTTCTTGATGAATAAAGAGGTGTAATAATGAAAAGAATTATAGCTTTAAGTTTATGTATTACATTGGTGTTATTAACTATCAGCTGCTCAAGTAATTTAAATGACCATACAACAGATATAAAGCAAGATGAGATAACTATCTTGATTAAAGATTTTGATTTTTTAGATATAAAAACTATATTTAAAACTATATATAACTACTCAGAAAGATTTGAAAAAGAAACGGGCATAAAAGTAAATTTTGATGTAATTAGTGGAAATAATGCTGATGATTATTATAAGAAGATGAACACAAAATTATATTTAGAAGAGGGACCAACTTTAATATATATTTCATATATTAGCACATACAAAGAATATATAGATCAGGGGATTGCATTAAATGCTAAAGGTAAGATTACAAATTTTACAAAAGTATATGATAGTTTATTAGACGATGGAAATTATTTTGTTCCGATAGGTATGATTCATTGGGTAGCTGCACTTAACAGATGTGCATTTGATAAATTAGAGATAGATGAACCTAAACTCAACTGGACTAGAGAAGATTATATAAAGATTAATGAAAAATGGCTAAAAGGAAAATTGGAACATTTTAACAAATGGGTATATATAGAAAAAGTTTCATTTTTAGTTGAAGATTTAAAAATTTTAGATAAATCAAACAAAAAAGTCAGTTTGAATAATTCAAAAGTTATTCAATATATAAATGATATAAGAGAAGAAATATTATTTTCAGGTAAATATATTATAAATAAAGAATATACTTATGAAAACTATTATAATGTGATTTTTAAAAAAGATTCTGCAGAATATAATGCATCAAGAGATTTACATCGAAGCTGTGATAATGAAAATCTCAGAAAATTTTGGATTGGTAAAAATGGTTTAAAATCTTTAGAAATGACTGAATGTCTAAATTTAAAAGATATAATTGTTTTACCGAATGTAATAAATTTCGAAACTAATCAACTTGATACATTTGGATTTATTATAAATAAAAATGGAAAAAATATTGATTTAGGTATGAAGTTTATAAATGAATTACTTAGTGATGAGATTCAATTAGAAATGTATCTAACAGAAAAAAATTCTTTATATCCAGTAAATAAGGATATAGAGAATGAAATTGAGACAATAGAGAAAGAAAAAAACAGCAATGAAAAAGCTATCGCTTTAAGAAAATATATTTTACAGCAAATTAAAAATGGTAACTATAAACATAATTCTAATAGCAGAATAATTGAAGAAGTAAAAGATATGATATACAAAGATTTTGCAAAATATATATTTGCAGATAAAGCATATACAGACGAAGAGTTAAGTAGAGAATTAGAGAAACTAGAGTATAAATATAATATGTGGCTGAATGAATAGAAAATGATGGCTTGATGTTATAAAGCAGAAAAACAAAACCTAAGTTTTTCTGCTTGAATTATTTTAAATAGAGTTATTAAGAGAGTATATATATCGAAAGAATTTTATCTAAATAATGTCATCAAAATAGAAAAGATTAAGCTACTTAATTAGAACATTTGTAATAATATAAAATTGTTGAAATTGATTATAGATTTAACGGAATTTTATCACATATCATAATAGAAGCACTACTTCCTGATACTAATATATTTTTCTAAATGGAGTTAGAGATTTAAGGTGGAATAAAAGGAATATAGAAACATTAGAGTTATTATCGTGTGCTCCAACAATAACATTATGTGCGAAAAGAACAAATGAAAGCAAGAATTGTCAACAGCAGAATGTCAATTACAACTTTGTAAGAGGAGTGTAATAATGCAAAAGATTTTGATTATAATAATTTGTATTATGCTGGTATCTATGTTTGGCTGCACAAATGAAAATAATGTATATAAAAATAAAAAAATGGATGAAGATTCAAAACAAATTATTATATTAATGAAGAAATTTGATTATGATAATATGGGTACTATTTTAAAAGAATACAAAGCTAAATTTGAAAAAGATAAAGGGATTAATGTAAATATTGATATTATAGATGCAGCAACTGATGATGAATGTCAAAAGAAAATAAATGCAAAACTTTATATAAAAAATGGACCAACATTAATATTTATTTCAGACGGAGAGAGTTATAAAGAATATATTGATCAAGGTATAGCATTGAAAATAGCTGATAAAATAAAAAATTATAATAAAATATATTCTGGAATAAGAAAAGAAGGATATTTTGTATCAATTGGAATGAATTATATACCATTAGTTTTAAATAAAAAAATATTAGATGAAATGTGCATACCTAAACCAGGTTTAGATTGGAGTACTAAAGATTATTTTGACATAAAGAAAAGATGGTTAGATTATACACCTAGATACTTTACGACTCAAGAATTTTGGGAACTTGCAGGAAACAAATTTTATAATTTAGAAATATTAGATGAATCAAATAAAACAGTTAGCTTAAATAATGATAAAGTTAAGGATTTTATAAAAAATAGTAGAAATGAAATATTTTCGGGCAAGTATATGTTAAATGAAAATTACAATTATGAAAACTATTATAATATGTTTTTTAATATGAATTCTGATGAGTATAAAGAAAATGTTGATACAATTGAAAAGACATCAAATCAATCTCTAAGAAAGGTTTATTTCAGGAAAAATCCACTTAAAACAATAACATTAAGAGACAATATTTTTTTAAATGAATTAGTTATTCTACCAAATGTGATATATAATGGTTCTTTGAGCTCATGGGGTTTTATCGTGAATAAAAATGGTGAAAATATAGATATTGGATTAGAGTTTATAAGCGGTTTGTTAAGTGATGATGTTCAATTACAAATATATAATGACAAAAGGTTTCCTTATTATCCAGTAAACAAAAAAATAGAAAAGGAAATTGAGACTATAGAAAAAGAAAATAATATTAATGCAAAACTTACAGAATTGATGAAATATTTATTATCACAAATTGAAGAAGGTAAATACAAATCAATGAATGATGGAAGCAAAGTATTTAAAGAAATTGAAAGTATGTGGAATAAACAAATAGTAAAGTTTATTTTTTCAGATGAACTATATACAGATGAAGAGTTGAGCAGAGAATTGCAGAAAGTAGAAAATAAATATAATTTGTGGCTTAATGAATAAAGATTAGTTTATGTAGAAGACTTTAAAGAAGTATATCAAAAGAAACAATAATTATTGGGAATGGGATACTGAAATGATAAAAAAATAATTATTTGTAATTATGAAAAAGTGTTTTAAAGAACAACAGATACAATCAGACAAGCTGATTTTAAAGAATATATATCCACTAGATTTAATAGAGTATATGTGTAGTTGAAGAAACTACTGAGAAAGTTATTCCAATAGAAAAAATTAGCCCAGAAAATTTTAAGAATTTAGATTCAATTTATAGATTAATTAATTAAAATGTTTCTTGAAGATTAAAGAGGTGTGATAATGAGAAAAATTGGAGTTTTAGTCTTATGCATTATATTGTTGTTATTAACTATTAGCTGCTCAAATAATACAAATGATATTACAACAGAAGTTGATAGCAAAGATGATAATCAGAAAGAGATAACTATTTTAATAAAAGATTATGAGCTTTGGGATATGAAAAACTATAATAGTGTTATATATGCATATTTTAAAAGATTCGAAATAGAAAATGGGGTAAAAGTGAATTTAGATGTAATTAAAGGAAATAATGCTGATGATTATAATAAGAAAATAAATACAAAATTATATTTAAAAGAGGGACCAACCTTAATATATATTGCAGGATATGGTACATATAGGAATTATACAGAACAGAGGATTGCAGTAAACACTGAAGGGAAGATTCCAAATTTCTTAAAAGTATATGATAGTTTATGCGATGATGGACATTATTTTATTCCAGTTGGTATGACTCATTGGGCAGTTGTACTTAATAGATGTGCAATTGATAAATTAGAAATAGATGACCCTAAATTTGACTGGACTAGAGAAGAGTATTTAGAGATTAAAGAAAAATGGTTAGAGATAGAAAAAGAATATTTTTGTGAAAGTGATTATGAGGAACTTTTAACATTTATGATTAATAATATAGAAATTATTGATGAAGCAAATAAAAAAGTGAATCTAAATAATTCAAAAGTTATTCAATATTTAAATGATGTTAGAGAAGAGATATTTTCAGGTAAATATATTATAAATAACGATTATACTTGTGAAAACTTTTATAATATGGTTATTGAAAGAAATTCAAAAGAATATAAACAAGCAAGTAAATTAAAATATGTAAATGAAAATGATAGTTTGAAAAAATATAGCTTGCTTACTAATGGTTTAAAATCCTTAGAAATAGCTCATTTTATTAATATGAGAAACGATGTTGCTTTACCTAATATTATTAAAGAAAATGATGATTTACTTGCTACATGTGGATTTATTGTAAACAGAAATGGGAAAAATATTGATTTAGGTATGGAATTTATAAATGGATTACTTAGTGATGAAATTCAATTAGAGATGTTTAAAAGCATAGAATTTGAAACTGCTTATCCAGTAAATAGGGAAATAGAGAATGACATTGAGAAAATAGAGAAAGAAAAAGAAATTAATGAAAAAGCTATAAAGCTAAGAAAATATATTTTACAACAGGTTAAAATTGGTAACTACAAGCGTTCTTATGATAGTAGGATAATTAAGGAAATAAAAACTATGATACAGAAAGATTTTGCAAAATTTATATTTGCAGATCAAGCTTATACAGATGAACAGTTAGGTAGAGAATTACAGAAGCTAGAAAATAAATATAATATGTGGCTGAATGAATAGAAAACAATAACTTGATGTTATAAAGCAGAAAAATAAAATATAAGTTTTTCTGCTTGTATTATTTTAAATAGAGCTATTAGGAGTAAATATATATCCTAAGGTACTTTATCAAAATGATGTTGGAGAAATTGAAAAGATTAAGGCTATCAGAACTTTTGTAAACAATATTGTAGAGAGTGAAAAACCTAACTTACTAATTATATCAAGTCCCTATGGAATTAACAGTTTTGGAGATGATGAAATTGATTATAAATATAATGGGATTTTATAACATATTATCATAGAAGCACTATATCTAGAGGTCAGAATAAAACAATAGAAAATAAGGTATAAAATATAATTAATAATAATAATTTACAAAAAATAAAATATAATGATATAATATAATAAAATAGAATATAGATTCAAGAAAACTGACAAGTATATCTATAATTTTTTTTAGTAAAAACTAATAAGATAAAATATATACAAATTAAAACAAAAACTACTTAGACAAGCTGATATTAAAGACTGATATCCTTTAGACTTAATAGAATTTATGTGTATGGTTGAAGAAACTATTGGAAAGGTTATTCTAACAGAAAAAATTAGACCAGAGAATTTTATGGATTTATATTCAATTAATAAGATAATTAATGAAGCTGTTTATTAAGGAAGGAAGAGGTGTGATAATGAAAAAAATTTTATGTTTAATATTATGTATTGTATTGGCGTTGCTGACTATCGGTTGCTCAAATAATTCAGATGACATTACAATAGATGCTGATAGCAAAGATGAAAAGCAGAGAGAGATAACTATTGTAATAAAAGATTATGATTTATCAAATATAAAAGCTAATTATAGTACTATATATAGGTACTCAAAAAAATTCGAAACAGAAAATGGAATGAAAGTAAACTTTGACATAATTAATGGAAATAATGAGGATGATTATGATAAGAAAATAAATACAAAATTATATTTAAAAGAAGGACCAACTTTAATATATATTTCAGACTATAGTACATACAGAGATTATATAGAACAGGGGATTGCAGTAAATACTGAAGGAAGGATTCCAAATCTTATAAAAGTATATGATAGTTTGTTGGATGATGGACATTATTTTGTTCCAGTAGGTATGCTTCATTGGGCAACTGCACTTAATAGATGTGCAGTTGACAAATTAGAAATAGATGACCCTAAATTTGACTGGACTAGAGAAGATTATTTAAAGATTAAAGAAAAATGGTTAAAACTTGAACCAGAATATTTTTGTGCACAGGAATATTGGAATCTTTTGATATTTATGATTAATGATTTAGAGATTTTAGATGAATCAAACAAGGAAGCGAGTCTAAATAATACAAGAGTTATTCAATATATAAATGATGTAAGAGAAGAAATATTTTCAGGTAAATATATTATAAATAAAGATTATACTTATGAAAACTATTATAATATGATTTTTGAAAAAGATTCAGAAGAACATAAAGAATCAAGAGACTTAAAACGTAGACATGACAATGAAAATCTCAGAAAAGATCTGTTCGGTATTAATGGTTTGAAATCCTTAGAAATAGCTGATTTTATTGATTTGAGAGATGATATTGTTTTACCTAATATTATATATGGAAAAGATGACCTACTTTATACATGTGGTTTTATTGTAAATAAAAATGGAAAAAATATTGAGTTAGCTATGGAGTTTATAAATGGATTACTTAGTGATGAGATTCAATTAGAAATGTATAAAACAGAAGCGGATGCTTTATATCCGGTGAATAAGGAAATAGTGAATGAAATTGAGAAAATAGAGAAAGATAAAAGCACTAATGAAAAAGCTGTAGATCTAAGAAAATATATTTTACAACAAATCAAGACTGGTAATTATAGGCGTTGTTCTAATAGTAGAGTAAATCAGGAAATAAAAAATATGATATACAAAGATTTTGCAAAATTTATCTTTGCAGATGAAGCCTATACAGATGAAGAGTTAGGTAGTGAATTACAGAAGTTAGAGAATAAGTATAATATGTGGCTGAATGAATAGGAAACAATAAATTGATGTTATAAAGCAGAAAAACAAAAACCTAAGTTTTTCTGCTTGAATTATATTACATACAAAGAATTTGAATTTAGATTCAATTTATAGATTAATTAGTAAAACTGCATATTGAAGGATTAAAGAGGTGTGATAATGAAAAAAATTGCAACTGTTCTAATCATATGTATTATATTGATGGTATTATCTATTGGTTGCTCAAATGATTCAAATGATATTACAGATGATGATCAAAAAGAAATAACTATCTTAATTAGAGATATTGAGTATACTGAGATAAAAATTATTTTTACGACTGTATATATGTACGCACAAAAATTTGAATTAGAAACTGGTATAAAAGTGAAATTCGATGTAGTAAAGGGAAATAACGAGGATGATTATGCCAAAAAAGCAAATGCAAAGTTATATTTAAAAGAAGGACCAACTTTAATATTTATATCAGACTATAGTAGATATGAAGAATATATACAACAGGGGGTTGCATTAAATACTGAAGGGAAAATACCAAATGCAAAAAAAATATATAATGAACTGTTGGATGATGGATGTTATTTTACTCCAATAGGTATACTTCATTGGGCAGTTGCATTTAATAGAAATGCAACTGCAAAATTAGGAATAGACGATTTAAAGCCTGATTTGACTAGAGAAGATTATTTGAAAATAAAAAAAGAGTACTTTAGAATCAAACCAGAATATTTTAATGATGAAGAATATTATGAATTTATATTACCTATGATTTATGATTTAGAGATATTAGATGAAAGAAACAAAAAAATCAATCTAAATAATTCAAGAGTTATTCAGTATATAAAAGATGTAAGGAAAGAAATATTTTCAGGCAAATACATTTTGAATAAAAACTATAAATATGAAAACTACTATAATATGATTTTTGATACAAATTCAAAAGAGTACAATGAATCAAAAACTAATGATTACAGAAGATTATGGAAGAGTAGTGCCAAAAATGGTTTAAAATCATTAGATGTAGGTGAGTATATTGATATTAAAGATAAGATAGTAGTACCTTGTATGATGTTTGAAAAAGAAAGGTTAATTGAAAAATTTGGAGTCATAGTAAATAAAAATGGAAAAAATACCGATTTAGGTATGCAATTTGTAAATGGATTACTTAGTAATGAAACCCAATTAGAAATGTATCTATCAGATATGGATACTTTATATCCAGTGAATAAGGATATTGAAGATGAAATTGAGAAAATAGAGAAAGAAAAAAATATTAATGAAAAAGCTGTAGCTTTAAGAAAATATATTTTACAACAAATTAATAATGGAAATTATAAGGATTGTACTAATAGTAGGATAATCCAGGAAATAAAAAATATGATATACAAAGATTTTGCAAAATTTATATTTGCAGATGAAGCTTATACAGATGAAGAGTTAAGTAGAGAATTAGAGAAACTGGAGTATAAGTACAATATGTGGCTGAATGAATAAGAAACAATAGATTGATGTTATCAAGCAGAAAAACAAAACCTAAGTTTTTCTGCTTGAATTATTTTAAATAGAGCTATTAGGAGTAAATATATATCCTAAGGTACTTTATCAAAATGATACGAGTGAAATTGAAAAGACTAAGATTATTAGAACTTTCGTAAATAATATAGTAGAATGAGAAAAACCTAATTTACTGGAATATCAAATTCCTATGGAGTTAACAGTTTTGAAGATAATGAAATTGATTATAAATACAATGGGATTTTATTACATATTATCATAGAAGCAGAGGACAAAATAAAGAATAGGAAATAAAGGATAAAATACAATTATTAATAATAATTTACAAAAAATAAAATATAATGATATAATATAATAAAATAGAATATAGATTCCAGAAAACTGACAAGTATATCTATAATTTTTTTAAGTAAAAACTAATAAGATAAAATAATATATAAATTAAAAACAAAAACGATTACAAGCAGACAAGCTGATTTAAAGGACATATATTCCTTAGGCTTAATAGAATTCATATATGCAATTAAAAAAATTACTGGAAAGATTATTCCAACAGAAAGAATTAGGATACAAAATTTTAAGGATAAAGATTATTTTATTTATTGAAACGGAGATTTGTATGATGAAAAAAAAGGTAGTTTTAATCTTATGCATTATATTAGGGTTGTTAATTATGGGTTGTTCAAATAATTCAAATGAAATTAAAACGAATGTTGATGATAATGAAATAACTATTTTAGTAGAAAAAGATGATTTTGCATATGATATTACATGGAAATATTTTAAAATATACGGTTATGCAGAAAGGTTTGAATTAGAGACAGGGATAAAAGTGAACTTTGATGTAATTAATGGAAATAATGAAGATGATTATGAAAAGAAAATGAATACAAAATTGTATCTAAACGAAGGTCCAACTTTAATATTTATTTCGGATGACAGTACATATAAAAAATATATAGAACGTGGGATTGCTGTAGACACACAAGGAAAGATACCAAATCTTACAAAAGTATATGATAGTTTACTTACTGATGGAGGTTATTTTATACCAGTAGGCATGATTCATTATCCAGTTATACTTCATAGACGAGAATTTAACAAATTAAAAATAGATGAACCTAAACTTAATTGGACTAAAGAAGACTATCTAAGCATAAAAGATAAATGGTTAAAATTACAACCAGAGTATTTTTGTTTTACTGATTACAATGAGCTTATAACATCTATGATTAATAATTTAGAGATACTAAATGAATCAATAAAAAGAGTGGATTTAAATAATTCAAAAATTATTGATTATATAAATAACATAAGAGATGAAATATTTTCAGGTAAGTATATTATAAACAAAGAATATACTTATAAAGACTTTTACAATATGATTTTAAATTATACTTCACCACAGTGTAAGGAGACCTACGATTTAAAATATAAAAATAATTATAAAGATATGAAAAAACTTTGGGTTTTTGATAATGGTTTAAAATCATTAAAAGTATCTAAATGGATCAATGCAAGTTATAATATTTATTTACCTAATGTCATAAATGGTGATGATAACGTGCTTAATGTATGTGGATTTTTAGTAAATAGAAATGGTAAAAATATTGAGTTAGGTTTGGAGTTTTTAAATGGATTACTTAGTGATGAGATACAATTAGAAATGTTTAAATCGAATACAGGGGAATCATATCCTGTAAATAAAGATATAGAGGATGAAATTGATAAAATAGAGAAACAAATAAACGAAAAAGTTGCAAAAGAAAAAAGAGAAGGCGTTAAACATTTAGTGAGAAAAGATGTTAATGAAAAAGCTATAGTATTAAGAAAATATATTATAAGTCAAGTAAAAACTGGAAATTATAAGCGCCGTTGTAATAACAAAATAGTAATGCAAATAGAAGAAATGATACAAAAAGACTTTGTTAAATTTATATTTGCAGATGAAGCTTATACAGATGAAGAGTTAGGAAGAGAATTACAGAAGCTAGAGTACAATTATAATATATGGTTGAATGAATAGATTAACAGGTTTAGAGCATTTAAAGTTGCATGACTTTTTATAAAGCAAGTGCTTTTTATAAGAAGAAAGAGGTGTGATAATGAGAAAAATTGGAGTTTTAGTCTTATGTATTATATTGTTGTTATTAACTATTAGCTGCTCAAATAATTCAAATGATATTACAACAGAAGCTGGTAGTAAAGATGAAAAGCAAGAGATAACTATTTTAATAACAGGTTATGATTTTTTAGATATGGAGTATGATTGTTGTGCTATACGTGGGTACACAGAAAGATTTGAAATAGAAACTGGGGTAAGAGTGAATTTTGATGTAATTAATGGAAATAAGTCTGATGATTATGATAAGAAAATGAATGCAAAATTATATTTAGAAGAAGGACCAACTTTAATATATATATCAGGCGATAGCTCATACAAAAATTATATAGAACAGGGGATTGCAGTAAATACTGAAGGAAAGATTCCAAATCTTATTAGAATATATGATAGTTTATTAGATGATGGACATTATTTTGTTCCAGTAGGTATGAGTCATTATCCAGTTCAACTTAATAGATGTGCATTTGACAAATTAGAAATAGATGACCCTAAACTTGACTGGACTAGAGAAGAATATTTAAAAATTAAAGAAAAATGGTTAAAAATTGAACCGGAATATTTCAGTCAATATGAATATGATGAACTTTTTACATTTATGATTGATGATTTAGAGATTTTAGATGAATCAAACAAGGGAGTAAGTCTAAATAATTCAAGAGTTATTCAATATATAAATGATGTAAGAGAAGAGATATTTTCAGGTAAATATATTATAAATAAAGATTATACCTTTAAAAATTATTATAATATGATTTTTGAAGGAGGTTCAAAAGAAAGTAAAGAATCAAAGAACTTATTTCGTAGATATAACAATGAAAATCTGAGAAAAAAATGTTGGACCAATGGTTTAAAATCCTTAGAAATATCTAAGTATATTAATGCGAAGGATGATATTTTTTTACCTAATACTATATATGAGAAAAATGACTTACTTCGTACATATGGATTTATTGTAAATAAAAATGGGAAAAACATTGATTTGGGTATGGAGTTTCTAAATGGATTACTTAGCGATGAGATTCAATTAGAAATGTTTAAATCAAAATGGGGAGATTTATATCCAGTAAATAAGGAAATAGAGAATGAAATTGAAAGAATAGAGAAAGAAATAAATGATAAAATTGTAAAAGAAAAAAAAGAAGGTGTTAAACATTATGTAAGAAAAGATATTAATAAAAAAGCGATAGCATTAAGAAAATACATTCTAAGTCAAGTAAAAACTGGAAATTATAAGCATTGCTCTAATAGTAAGATAATTAATGAAGTAAAAAAAATGATACACAAAGACTTTGCAAAATTTATATTTGCAGATGAACCTTATACAGAAGAAGAATTAGGTAGAGAATTACAGAAGCTAGAGAATAAATATAATATGTGGTTGAATGAATAGAATAAATAAATTATAGACTAGAAACACATTAAAATACTGGATTATAAATTTTTATAATCCAGTATTACCTTTATTCAAAATATTAAAAAAATGTAATGAAAACAAGAAATAGAGGCATTTACCATTTATTAATATAAAGATACAAATAATACACATTAATTAAAGTTAAACATCAATGAAAATAAATATAAAAAATAGAAGATTCTTTATAACTAGGGCTTAATCAATCGAAGTATATAAAGCTTAACTATAAAAGGGAAATGGTATTAAGTAAAATAATCATTTATTCATATTACAAAGTTTTAAATAAAACTATTCTTGAAGTGGAGGTTTGTATGATGAAAAAAAAGGTAGTTTTAATCTCATGCATAATATTAGGG
The DNA here is from genome assembly GCF_001559865.1 of Abyssisolibacter fermentans. NCBI lineage: Bacteria > Bacillati > Bacillota > Clostridia > Eubacteriales > Clostridiaceae > Abyssisolibacter > Abyssisolibacter fermentans. The sequence continues at coordinate 14,755 of NZ_LOHE01000049.1, read as the reverse complement.
TTGTTAACTATGGGTTGTTCAAATGATATTAAAACAAATTCTGACCAGAAAGAGATAACTATTTTAGTAAAAGATTATGAGCGTTCTCATATGGGTATAGGTGATACTATAAAAATTTATATAGAAAGATTTGAAAGAGAAAATGGTGTTAAAGTGAACTTTGATGTGATTAATGGGAATAATGATGATGATTATGATAAAAAAATTAATACAAAATTATATCTAAAAGAAGGACCAACTTTAATATTTATTTCGTTATATGGTACATATCAAAATTATATAAAACAAGAGATTGCAGTAAAAAATGAAGGTGAGATTCCAAATATTACAAAAGTATATGATAGTTTACTAGATGAGGGGTATGGTTTTGTTCCAGTAGGTATGATTCATTGGGCAGTTGCACTTAATAGACCTACATTTGACAAATTAGAAATAGATGCTCCTAAACTTAATTGGACTAGAGAAGATTATATCAATATTAAAGAAAAATGGCTAAAAATTGAACCTCAATATTTACATAATTGGATATATCAAGAATATCTTGCATTGTTAGATGATTTAGATATATTTGATGAGTCCAAAAAGAAGGTGAATCTTTGTAATGATAAAGTTATTCAATATATTAATTATGTAAGAGAAGAAATATTTTCAGGTAAATATATCATGAATAAAGATTATACTTATGAAAACTATTTTAATATGTTGTTTAATGAAAAGTCAGTAGAACATATAGAATCAAGAGACTTAGAATTGAAAAAAGAAAATGTTTTAAGGAAGTACTGGTATGTGCAGAGGGGTTTAAAATCTATAGAAACATCTGAATATATTAATATAAATGATGATATTGTTTTACCTCGTATCATGGATGGAGAGGATGCATTACTTTATACGTGTGGATTTATTGTAAATAGAAATGGAAAAAATATTGAGTTAGGAAGGAAGTTTTTAAATGGATTGCTCAGTGATGAGATACAATTAGAAATGTATCAAAAAAAATTCGATTTATATCCAGTAAATAAGGATATAGAAAGTGAAATTGAGAAAATAGAGAAAGAAAAAAACATTAATGAAAAAGCTGTAAATCTAAGAAAATATATTTTACAGCAAATAAAAACAGGTAACTATAAACGTAATTCTAATAGCAAGAAAATTCAGGAAGTAAAAGATATGATATCCAAAGATCTTGCAAAATTTATATTTGCAGATAAAGCCTATACAGATGAAGAGTTAGGTAGAGAATTACAGAAGATGGAGAATAAGTATAATATGTGGCTAAATGAATAGATTAAATAAATTAATATTAGACACTTTAAAATACTGGATTATAAAATTTTCTTATAATCCAGTATTAGCTTTATTCAGAATATTAAAAAAATGTAATGAAAACATGAAATAGAGGAATTTTACATTTGTTAATATAAATATACAAATAATACAAATTAATTAAAGTTAAACATTAATGAAAATAATTACAAAAATATAAAATTCATTATAACTAGGGCTTAATCAATCGAAGTATATAAAGCTTAACTATATGAGAAAGGGTATAAAGTAAAAGAATCATTTATCATATTACAAAGCCTTAAATAAAACTATTTTTGAAGTGGAGGTTTGTATGATGAAAAAAAAGTTAATTTTATTCTTATGTATTATAATAGGATTGTTAACTATGGGTTGTTCAAATAATTCAAAAGATATTAAAACAAATGCTGATGATAATGAAATAACTATTTTAATAAAAGATAATGATTTGTCAAAAATGGAAATGGAATATCGTAAAATATATGGTTATACAGATAGATTTGAATTAGAAACAGGGGTAAAAGTTAAATTTGATATAATTAGTGGATGTAATGAAGAAGATTATGAAAATAAAATTAATACAAAATTGTACCTAAACGAAGGTCCGACTTTAATATTTGTTTCGGATGACAGTGAATATCAAAAATATATTGAGCGGGGGATTGCTCTAGATACACAAGGAAAGATACCAAATATTTCAAAAATATATGATAGTTTACTTACTGATGGACATTATTTTATACCAGTAAGCATGATACATTATCCAGTTGTACTTAATAGACGAGTAATTGATAAATTAAAAATTGATGAACCAAAAATTAACTGGACAAGAAAAGACTATCTAAGGATAAGGGACAAATGGTTAAATTTAGAACCAGAATATTTTTGCGAGTATGATTATAATGAGCTTATAATATCAATGATTAATGATTTAGATATATTAGATGAATCAAACAAAAAAGTAGATTTAAACAATTCAAAAGTTATTAATTATATAAACAATAGAAGAGATGAAATATTTTCAGGTAAATATATTATAAACAAATACTATACTTATAATGACTTTTACAATATGATCTTTGAACATGAATCATTACAGTATAAAGATGCAATTGGTTTAAAATTAAAGAATGCAGATAAATCCATCAAAAAATTATGGGTTTTTACAAATGGTTTAAGTTCATTGTTGGTGTCTAAAGAGATTATAACTGGTGATGTTTTTTTACCTAATATCATAAGAGGAGATGATAATCTTCTTAAAATATGTGGATTTATAGTAAATAGAAACGGCAAAAATGTTGAGTTAGGCATGGAATTCATAAATGGATTGCTTAGCGATAAAATTCAATTAGAAATGTTTAAATCTAATAGATCATATCCGGTAAATAAAGATATAGAGGAAGAAATTGATAAAATAGAGAAAGAAATAAACGAAAAAGCTGCAAAAGAAAAAAAAGAGGGCATTAAACATTATGTGAGAAAAGATGTTAATGAAAAAGCTATAGCTTTAAGAAAATATATTATAAGTCAAGTAAAATCTGGAAATTATAAGCGTTGTAATAATAACAAAACAGCTATAAAAATAAAAAATATGATATATAAAGATTTTGCAAAATTTATATTTGCAGATGAAGCCTATACAGATGATGAGCTAAGCAGAGAATTACAGAAACTAGAGAATGAATATAATATGTGGCTGAATGAATAGAAAATGATGGCATGATGTTATAAAGCAGAAAAATAAAACTTAAGTTTTGTTTTTCTGCTTAAATAGTTTTAAAAATTAAACAGCAATGCTGGATATTTAGCTATTATTTGAGATCTTTTAGATAAATGTGTAACTATTTCTTGAAGTGGAGGTTAGTATGATGAAAAACAAGACAGTTTTAATCTTATACATTATATTAGGATTGTTAACTATCGGTTGCTCAAATAATTCAAATGATATTGCAACAAATAATGAACAGAAAGAGATAACTATTTTAATAAAAGATGATGAGTTTGGTGATATGGAATTTTTCTATTGTAGTATATATGGTTATACAGAAAGATTTGAATTAGAAACAGGTGTGAAAGTTAAATTTGATATAATCAGTGGAAATAATGAAGATGATTATGAAAAGAAAATGAATACAAAATTGTATCTAAACGAAGGTCCAACTTTAATATTTATTTCGGATGACAGTGCATATAGAAAATATATAGAACGTGGGATTGCAGTAGACACACAGGGAAAGATACCAAATCTTACAAAAATATATGACAGTTTACTTGCTGATGGACATTATTTTATACCAGTAGGTATGATTCATCATCCAGTGGTACTTAATCGACGAGCGATTGACAAATTAAAAATTGATGATCCCAAACTTAACTGGACAAAAGAAGACTACCTAAATATAAAGGACAAATGGCTAGAAGTAGAACCAGAGTATTTTAGCGTAATTGATTATAATGAGCTTATAACATCTATGATTAATGATTTAGAGATATTAAATGAATCAATAAAAAGAGTGGATTTAAATAATTCAAAAGTTATTAATTATATAAACAACATAAGAGATGAAATATTTTCAGGTAAATATATTATAAACAAATATTATACTTATAAAGACTTTTGCAATATGATTTTTAAATATAATTCACCACAGTGCAAGGAGGTAATCAAATTAGAATGGAAAAATGAAAATAAATCTATCAAAAAACTTTTAGTTTTTATGAATGGTTTAAAATCATTAGAAGTATCTAATCATATCAATGGAAATAATAATGTTGTTTTACCTAATATAATAAATGGGAATGATGAACTGCTTAATATATGTGGATTTATAGTAAATAGAAATGGTGAAAATATTGAATTAGGCATGGAATTTATAAATGGATTACTTAGCGATAAGACTCAATTGGAAATGTTTAAATCTACAGATTATTCATATCCAGTAAACAAAGAAATAGAGGATGAAATTGATAAAATAGAACAAGAAATAAATGAAAAAATTGCAAAAGAAAAAAAAGAGGGCATCAAACATTTAGTAAGAAAAGACGTTAATGAAAAAGCTATAGCATTAAGAAAATATATTTTAAGTCAAGTTAAAGCTGGGAAATATAAGCGCTGCTGCAATAACAAAATGACAATGAAATTAGAAGAAATGATAAAAAAAGACTTCGTCAAATTTATCTTTGCAGATGAAGCTTATACAGATGATGAGTTAAGTAGGGAATTACAGAAGCTAGAACATAACTACAATATATGGCTCAATGAATAAAAGAAGCAAATTAAGTTTCCAAGGAAAATTATCAAATACTGGATTATAGAATTTCTTTATAATGCAATATTTGTTTAATATTAAAAAAATGTAATAATAAAGGGAAAATATTTACCAACTATTAATATAATTATATAAAGGTAACATATTTATTAAAATTAAGTAATAATGTCATAGTACTAACGAAAAAGTCATGAATACAAGATTATATAAAACTTAGGGTTCAATCAATCTATTATTGAGTATATATAAAGATAAATATAGAAGAGAAAGGAGTAATGAAAAAAGACAGCATGTGACAATTGACATGAAATTTTACTACAAAGTTAGACAAAGAAACTCTAAAAGAACTGAAGATTGAAGAGCCTGACCTTGAGAGTGGCAATGATACTTTGATTCAATTAGAAGAAACACATGTCTTACATATGAGAGGGATTGATATGAAATGAGGGCAAAACTAAAAAAATACAAAGGATATTTATTCATATTACCAAGCCTTATTGGATTTGCTATACTTTATATTATACCTTTTTTTGGAGGAATAAAATATTCAGTAAGTAAAAGCGGTTTTGATAGTACCTTTGTGGCCTTTAAGAACTATAATGATGTATTTAACAGTGATGTTTTTATGTTAGCTTTAAAAAACACCTGCTTATTTATGGGGGTATCTATACCATTAATAATAGTGATTTCATTTATTATTGCACTTTTAATTCACGAATTGAAAGCTCCAAGAATCATAAAACTTTTCATTATATTACCTATGGCAATACCTTCAGGAACAGTAGCAGGTTTTTTTAGAAAAGTATTTGGGTTAAATGGATTTAACCTTATAGATTCTGAATATGCAATGCTGGTAGTTATACTTATCTTTATATGGAGAAATACAGGGTACAATCTTATCATTTATTTAGCAGGATTATCAGATATAAATAAAGGAGCCATTGAGGCATCAATGATTGATGGAGCAAATTATTTTCAAAGGCTTCGTTATATAATTATTCCATTGTGTACACCTATCACTGTATTTGTTTCAATTGTTTCAATTATTAATTCTTTTAAAGTATTCAAGGACATATATGTGTTGCAGGGTAGTTATCCAAATCCAAAGATATATATGCTTCAGCATTATATGAATAATAAATTTAGAGATTTACAGTATGAGAAACTTACATCTGCTGCATATGTATTTGCTATGGTTATATTTGCATTTGCTTTAATATTATTTATCATAGATAGAAAGCATTCAAGGAAAGTAGGTGAAAACTAACATGAAGAGGTTATTATTAATACTATTACTATTAGTATCACTCTTATTTATTTATCCTATAGTATTTACTTTTACAAATTCATTTATGACACCACAACAGATTGCATCTGATGAAGTGAATATCATACCAGAAGAATTCAATCTACAACAATATTATTCTATAATTGTATCTAAAGCTCAGTATTTCAAATATTTTTTAAATTCGATCAAATTAACTCTTATAATAATAGCAGGTCAGATAATTATAGGAATACTTGCTGCATTTGCTTTTGCTAAGATGGATTTCCCAGGTAATAATTTCATATTTATATTTTATATAATAGCAGTATTACTTCCTTTCCAAGTAACATTAGTTCCCAATTATCTAATATTTGATAAGATGCAGAGATTAATCAATATAAAGATATTAGATACTCATATGGCAATAATATTACCAGGTATATTTACATCATTTGGGGTGTTTTTATTAAGACAATTCATTAGAAATATTCCGAATGAAGTTATAGAAGCAGCAAGAATAGATGGAGCAGGATATATTAAGATATTATATAGAGTAGTGTTGCCTATGTTGAAACCAGCTATTTTTGCATTAGTTATTCTTACTTTTATAGATAATTGGAATCTTATAGAGCAAGCTGTTATTTTCTTGGACAGCCCTATTAAGCTACCGTTATCTGTATTTTTAGAAAACATATATTACAATGATTATAATGTATTTTATGGGGGATCAGTTTTATACATAATTCCTGCCTTCATATTATTTATAAAATCTGAGAAATATTTAAGTGAAAGTTTTGTTATGGGAGGATTAAAATAATGGATAGCAAAACATTTAAGATAACTAAGAAAACAGTAATAGGATTTTTTACACTTGTGTTTATATTAGGTTTCTTTTCAAAATCAGCAGCGAATTTTTTATTACCTAAAGTATGTGTAGCACTACCAATAAAAACTACATTTGCAAAAACTTTAAGCATAGAAGGGAAAGTAGTTCCTAAAGAAACTGTAAAGGTAAGATTAGCTAGGAATGTTATAGTAGAGGAATATTATGTTAAGGTAGGAGATAAGGTAAAAAAAGGTGATCCGTTATTTAAGATAAATAAAAACTATGGCGTGAAATCGTCTATTAAAAACATAGACGAGTTAAAATTAGATGTTGAAAAGGAAAAATTGAAACTAAATAAACTACAAGACACATCATATGAAATAGATGAAAAAAACATATTATTGTTAGAAGAAAACATAAAAAACATGAAAGAAGAGATACAAAAACTTGAAGAACTATATAATGCTGGAGCGATCACAGAATCAAAGCTTGATGATAAGAAACAAAGTTTTGAGGAAGCTGAAGTGAATTTCCAGATAGAGAAGTTGCTATTAGACGAAAAAAGACAGGAAAATTCCCTAAATATAAAGGATACATTAAATAATATTCAAAAATTGAACAAAGAGATAAATGACATTGAAGTTATGAATAGTTTATATTCACAGGTAGCGGATGATGCAGTATATTACTCAGAAGCAGATGGAATAGTTTTAACTTTAAATAGAACTGATGTTATGTTATCTCATGATACTGTGCTTATTGAACTAGGGTTAGTAAAGGGTTATGATTCAGTAAAATTTGTTGCACAGGTTCCAGAGAAATATTATTATTTTGTTAATAGGGTTAGTACAATCAATGTCGAATCCGAAAAAAAATATGTGCAAAATAAGGTTAAAATAACAAATGTAAGTAAAGTAGTTAATCAAAATATGGTTGAAGTAGAAGGAGACTTTTATGATGTTACAGATAAACTTCCAGTAATTAATGAAAAAATTAAAGGAATAGTTGAAAAAAACTATACTAGAGATGGTACTGTGCCAAAAGTTGCAGTTATACCATATGATGAGTATGAACTTGGAGCAGCAGGATATGTATATGTAATAGTAGAAGAAAAAGGTATTTTAGGTTCAGAATATATTGTAAAAAGAGCTGAGATTACTATGACAGGAATAGGAGATAATAGTGTTAGTGTAGAAGGATTATCAATGTTCGAAAATCCAAGGGTTATAACAAATCTGTCTTATAAAATAAGAGATGGAGTGAAGGTACAGATATGGAAATAAAAAAGAGAGTAATATTTATTATTATAATTATTTCATTTTTGTTAAGTGGACATTTATATTTAAAGTACAAATATAACCCTATGGTAGTAGAAATGTGTTTTAGTGGAAATTTATCGAGAGATGATTTTCAAAACTTAAAAGAAAAGCATAAATTAGATGGTTATTCAATAAATTATGAAATGCCTTACAAAGGACATACGCTCATAATGACTACAGGGCTTGATAATCAGATTAGAGATATCAATATTATACATGGAGAATATATTTTTGATGTTGAAAAAACTGAAATAGTTATTGGGGATAAGATAGCTGATCGATATTTTGATACAGAAGCTCCGATTGGAAGAGAGTTTAGTATTTTGGGTAAGAAATATAAAATAATGGGAATAGAAAAAAATAGTGATGCTATATATATTCCTTTTAGTGAAGAACTAATATCACAAAATTGGATCAAAAAAAGTGTGAATTTTATAATTTCTCCAAAAAGAAGATTTTATGTTACCATAGAAAGGGTTGAAAATCAACTTAGTTCAATGGGTATAAATGTTATTGATAAAGTTATATATAAAGAAAAAATCTATGGATATTTGAATCTAATAATAATATTAGCTGTCATTATTTTGATTAAGTATTTAGTTAAACTTATAAAAATACTAATAAATAAAGTTTTAGATTTGTGGCACAAATATAAAGAAGTAAGTAGAGTTCTTGAATGGTATGAATATCTATTAGAGAAAAAAGTATGTTTAGTAATTATTATTACTATAGCTATAGCTATAATTATGTTAATATTTAGTATATTTAAGCTTATGTCATACCTATGGATTCCTTCATCAGCTGTGCCAAGTAACTTATTTTCTTTGATGAGTTATATAGATGTATTTAAATTAAAATATAGTGAATTTTGCTTACATCTTAAAGATGGATTTAGTAATATAGCAATAGATATAATTTTCATGAATTTTCTTTTTATTTTAGTTCTTATAATATCAGCTGTGGCTATGAAGGTTAAAAGTGAAAAAACTAAAGGGTAATTAAGGGTTATTCAAGAATATTTAATAAAGCATATAGAGTAGGTTTAGAACTAAATGCTTAAAAGAAAGGGGCAAGTGACAAGTTTCTTTTTTAGTCGGATTTTATTTTCATAACTTAACTATTTATCTTTTTCTGCGTGGGTTTCTTGTAACGTATCTTTAATCATATTTTTTATAGTCAATAACGCATCATTTGTAGATTAAAATCTTGTTCGAATATACTCCTTCATACAATTTTCCTGTAATTTCTTTATCTCAATTATTGATATGAAGGAGTACTTTATTATCAGTTTAAACAAAATTTTTGGAAGCTGCATTAACTGGTACTCTTTTTGTGGTTTGTATATTATTTTAGACTTAACGGAGTTTATATGTGCCCTTAAAGAAGCTATTTGAGATGTTATTCTAACAGTAAAAAATTAAACTAGAGAATTTTAATGATTTAGATTAATTTTTAGGACAATTAATAAAATGTTTCTTGAAGAATAAAGAGGTGTGGTAATGAAAAAAATTACGGTTTTAATTTTATGCATTATATTAGTGTTGTTAACTATCGCTTGCTCAAATGATTATAATGATATTGCAACAAATAATGAACAGAAAGAGATAACAATTTTAATTAAAGATTATGATCTTTCTGGCTTACTACGTAGATATTGTACTATATATGGGTACACAGAAAGATTTGAAATTGAAACAGGAATAAAGGTAAATTTTGAAGTAATTAATGGAAAAAATGAAATTGATTATGAAAGGAAAATGAATGAAAAATTATATTTAGAAGAAGGACCAACTTTAATATATATTTCAGATTGTAATACATACAGAAAGTATATTGACCAGGGAGTTGCATTGAATACTGAAGGGAAGATTCCAAATCTTGAAAATGTATATAATAGTTTATTAGATGATGGTGAATTTTACTTTGTTCCAGTGGGTATGATTCATTGGCCAATACAACTTAATAGAAGCGCATTTGACAAAATGGGGATAGAAGATCCTAAATTTGACTGGACTAAAGAAGAGTACTTAAAAATAAGAGAAAAATGGTTAAAATTTGAACCAGAATATTTCAACCAGCATGAATATTCTAATTATTTTGAATTTATGGTTGATGATTTAGGAATTATAAATGAATCACTTAAACAGGTTAGTCTAAATAATTCAAGAGTTATTCAATATATAAATGATGTAAGAGAAGATATATTTTCAGGTAAATACATTTTAGATAAAGAATATACTTATAAAAATTTTTATAATATGATTTTTGTAAATGGTTCATATGAAAGTAATGAAGCATTAAAATTACATATGAGATATAAATATGAAAATCTTAGAAATAATGATTTTCGAATTAATGCTTTGAAGTCTTTACCCATATCTAAATTTATTAATGTGAGAAATGATATTATTTTACCTAATACGTTATATGGGGATAGTGAACTACTTCGCACATTTGGATTTGTAGTGAATAAAAACGGGAAAAACACAGAGTTAGGTATGGAGTTTTTAAATGGTTTGCTTAGTGATAAGATTCAGTTAGAAATGTTTATATCAAGAAAAGATAATTTATACCCTGTCAATAAGGAAATAGAGAGTGAAATTGATGAAATAGAAATAGAAATAAACGAAAAAGTTGCAAAAGAAAAGAAAGAGGGTATTAAACATTATGTAAGAAAAGATGTTAATGAAAAAGCTACAGCTCTAAGAAAATATATTTTGCAACAAGTAAAAACTGGTAATTACAAGCGTTGCATGAAGAGTAAGAGAATCACTGAAATAAAGGATATGATGTATATAGATCTTGCGAAATTTATATTTGCAGATGAAATTTATACAGATAAAGAGTTAAGTAGAGAATTACAGAAAATAAAATATAAATATAATATGTACCTTAATGAATAGAAGAATTAAATTAGATATTGAAGAATATTAAACAATGGATTATAGAATTATTTTATAAGTTTCTTATTAACTTCACTGATATTTTTTAAAATACAATAATAAGTAAAAACAGAGGTATTTATCGTTACTCAATCAATTTATCATTATTGAGGTATATATAGCAAGTGTTAAAAAGGGAAAAAAGTATTAATAAGACTATATCTTTTAATAGTGCCTTTGTAGCTTTTAAAAGCTATAAGGATGTGTTTAATAGTGATGTCTTTATTACTAGTTTTAAAGAACACCTGCTTATTTAATGGGGAGGAGTTTTATATATAATTCCTGTTTTAATACTATTCATAAAGTTAAAGAAATATTTAAGTGAAAGTTTTGTTATGGGGGGATTAAAATAATGGAGAGCAAAATATTTAACATAACTAAGAAAACGGTAATAGTTTTTTTTGCCCTTGTATTTATATTAGGTGTCTTTTCTAAATCAGTAACAGATCTTTTTTTACCCAAAGTATGTACAGCAATTCCTTTAAAATCTACTTTCCCCAAAACCTTAAATATAGAAGGGAAAGTAGTTCCAAAAGAAATTGTAAAGGTAAGATTAGCTGGGAATGTTATAGTAGAAGAATATTATGTTAAAGCAGGAGATGAGGTGAAAAAAGGTGATCCATTATTTAAGATAAATAAAAACTATGGAGTGAAATCGGCTAATAAAAATATAGATGAATTAAAATTAGATATTGAAAAAGAAAAATCGAAACTAAACAAACTGCAAGACACATCATATGAAATAGATGAAAAAAATATTTCATTATTAGAAACAAACATAAAAAACATGAAAGAAAAGATAAAAAAACTTGAAGAACTTTATAATGCTGGAGCAGTTACAGCATCAAAGCTTGAAGATAATAAACAAAGTCTTAAGGAAGCCGAAGCGAATTTTGAGATAGAGAAGTTGCTGTTGGATGAAAAAAGAGAGGAAAAATCTATAGACATAAAGGATACGTTGAATAATATTGAAAAATTGAAGAAAGAAATAAATGATATTGAGAATATAAATAGTTTTTATTCACAGGTAGCTGATGATGGAATATATTACTCAGAAGCAGATGGTATTGTTTTAACTATAAACAAAACTGATATTATGTTATATAAAGATGTCATACTTATAGAAGTAGGGGTAGTTAAGGGTTATGATTCAGTTAAATTTGTTGCACAGGTGCCAGAGGAATATTATTATTTCGTTAATAGGGTTAGTACGCTAAATGTCGAAACTGAGAAGAAGAATGTTTATAATAGGGTTAAGATAACAAATGTCAATAAAATCGCTAATGAAAATATAGTTGAAGTAGAAGGCGATTTCAGCGAATCAGTGGATGGATATCCAGTAATTAATAAAAAAATCAAAGGAATAGTTGAAAAAAATTATACCAGGTTGTGGACTGTGCCCAAAGTTGCTGTTGTGCCATTTGACAAATATGAACTTGGAGCACCAGGATATGTTTATGTGGTATTAGCAGAAGAAGGTGTTTTAGGTACAGAATATGTTGTAAGTAGAGTTCAGGTTACTATGGCTGAAATAGGAGATAATAGTATTAGCCTTGATGAAAATGATTTAAGTAGATTTACTAATCCAAAGGTGATTACAAATATATCTTATAAGATAAGAAGTGGAATGAAGGTAAAAATGTGGAAATAGCATACAGGAAAATATTTATTTTTATTAGTTGTATGATTCATGTGAAATTTGCTGATGACAGTGTAATTATTAAAGACATCTGTTTAAATATAGAGAAATTTGATTTATAATAGGTTACGAGAAAAAGTATAAATACTATAGTGCCTATGTATTTAAATATTAATAGGAAGAAGGGATTTTCACGATTACTGCAACTTTTTTTATGGGGATTTTAGGGATTATAATATTTATTATTATAGTTACTTCTTTTAAGAAATTACTGAAAAATAATGAAAGTGGTTTTCTTCATTTACTAATGAGTTTTATGTTTATATGTTGGATGCCGATACCTTTTGTGATTTACTTAGAATTGAAAACATACAGCTTTTTGTTTATAGGAGCACTGTTTGGAACAGTTTCTTTAATTATTTATGTTATAACAATGGTATTACAAGCTAGTCATCTATCGTATTCTGCTAGAACGTCTAGAACGTCAAATGAAAATAAAGAATTGTGGAGAAAGAATGATGATTGGATGTTAAATGGTTTATTAGGAAGCCAAGCTGAGTTGCTTGCAGGTTTCCTTAAAGGTGTATGGAGTATATTTTTAACAATAGCTTTTTGTCTGGACGGACAGATATTGCTATCAATTTTAGGTATTATTTATAGCTTGTTTACTATCATGTATTTGTTTAAGCTGTTAGATACAAGTTTAATTAAAGAAACAAATATATTTAAAATAATTCCTATTAATACTATAATGATTAACTTTGAGACATCTAGCTGGTTTTTGATTTTATTAATATGGTTAGTAACAAAATAATTGAAATTATTAACTGACCGATTTAAATATATTTTGTTATTTAGTCCAGATTGTAGGTGAAAAAAATAAACTTTGCTTTAACTAATTTATTTATTGCATTTATTTCATCTTGAATATCAAATCAAAGATAAAAAAGTAGCCTCCTTTAAATGAACTGACCTATGTCAAGTAGACAATTAATTTAATAAAAATGAATATTAATATTTTTCGGTGTTTCTGTATGAAGCACCGTTTTTATTTATGTACACTGTGCTTGAGTCCGATATTCAATTGGAGATAAACACCCTAATCGCTTTTGAAATCTTTCCTCGTTATAGAATTTTATATACTTATGAATATCTTGAATTAGTTTATCCATAGATTCAAATTGCTTGCCATAGAACATTTCAGATTTTAGTATTCCAAAAAAACCTTCCATTGGACCATTATCTATACATTTACCAATTATTGACATATTTTGTGTCATTTCTGCAAAATCAATTTTGCTTTTAAAGACACTATTAGTGTACGAAAAACCTCTGTCACTATGGAATATTGGCTTTGCATCGGGGTTATTTTTTACAGCTCTATCAAACATTTTAAATACAAGCTGATTAGTATTTCTGTATGATAATTCATACTCTATTATACTGTTATCGAATAAATCTAATATTGGACTTAGATACAGTTTTCTTGTGTCATTTGGTATTTTAAATTCTGTTACATCGGTAAGCCATTTTTGATTAGGCATATCAGAACTAAAATCTCTCGCTAAGATATTTTCCTTCACATAATCAGGTTTTACTCTTTTACGATTAACTTTTTTTCGTCTAATTCTTGCTGTTATTCCGAGATAATTCATGAGCCTATGAATGTATCCTTCTGAATAAGAAGTTTGGTTTAAGCGATTTATAAACATGGTCATTCTACGGTAACCAAGTATACCATCATACATTGCATGATATTCAAGTATTAAAGCACATAGGACTTCATCTTGCTTTTCCTTTTCAGGTTGAGTTCGATTTTTATATTTGTAGTATGAACTTCTTGAAATCTTTAAAACTTTGCAAAGCATTTCTATCGAATATTCTTTTTCTTGATAAAAATCAACAGTAAGATATTCCGCTTCTTGTCTTACTTTCGTGAGCGAAGTTTCTTTTCCAATTCTTCTTTTTTTTAAGGATTTCAACTGTTAATTCCGCATGCTCTCGAAGTTTTCTTTCTTTCTCTAATTCTAACTTAAGTTTCTCTATTTCACTTAAAGAGTTTTCATCAACTATAGATTTGGTTTTTGGTCCACGTTTTTTATGCTCTAGCCCTTTAACACTATCCTTCTTGTATTTTTGTACCCATTGATAAACAAGAGCGTATTTAATATGATATTTATCAGCAGCACCT